>SVTI01000106.1 GCA_015063855.1 Oscillospiraceae bacterium | reverse complement strand
CGCATTTAATGCCGCGAAGCAGGGCGACAAGGCAGGTAAAGAGGTAGTCGACTATTACATAGAGCATCTTGCATACGGTATGGTTAATATCGTTAATATTTTCCAGCCTCAGGTATTCTGTATCGGCGGCGGTGTATGCGGTGAGGGTGATTACCTTCTTGAGCCCTTAAAGGTGCTTGTTGACCGTGATCAGTACGGTACAAACGCTCATGACGATAAGACTGTTATCAAGATCGCTGAGCTTGGTAATGATGCAGGCATCATAGGTGCGGCTTCACTGGGCTTATAATTATGAGAAAATATGATGTAGTAACCGTGGGTGAGGTCTTGATAGACTTCACCCCTGACGGTAAGAGCAAAAAGGGAATGGCTCTCTATGAGTGCAATCCCGGAGGTGCGGTGGCAAATGTGCTGGCTGCTGTAAACCGCTTCGGCGGCAATACTGCGTTTATCGGTAAGGTGGGCGAGGATTCCTTCGGTCACTTCCTTTGTGATACCCTGATTTCCTACGGTATCGATGTATCGGGTCTTCTCTTTGATAAGAAGATTCCCACAACTCTTGCTTTTGTAACCTTAGACGAAAAGGGCGACCGTTCCTTCAGCTTCTATCGCAAGCCGGGAGCGGACGTAATGCTTTCATGGGAAGAAATAGAAAAAGGAAAATTAGAGGAAGCGAAGATATTCCATTTCGGATCGGTCTCTCTGACCGATGATCCTGCGTATACCGCGACCATAGAGGCGGCAGAATACGCTAAGGAAAAGGGCGCTGTTATCAGCTATGATCCCAACTACAGACCTCTTCTTTGGGATTCGGCAGAGCTTGCTGTCGATAGAATGACAAAAGGCGCTAAGATCGCAGATATTATTAAGGTTTCCGAGGAGGAGCTTGAGCTTCTGACCGGAGAGAGTGATCTGGATAAGGGTGCCGCTGTGCTTATGGAGATGGGAGCTGTACTGGTATTCATCTCCCTCGGTGCCAAGGGCTCATATTACTGTAATAAGAATGGAAGCCGCTTTATGTATACCTACGATGTCAAGACTGTTGACACCACCGGTGCAGGTGATGCATTCCTCGGGGCCATCCTCTATCGTTTGAAGGATAAGACTCTTTCCGAGATCGCAGAGCTTACTACAGAGGAGCTTGACGATATTCTTGATTTTGCAAACGCATCAGGCTCGCTTACCACTATTAAAACGGGCGGTGCACCCTCCATACCTACATTGGAGGAGATCGCAGTTTGCCGTGAGACGGTAGCCAAACTTAAAATATGAGACTGATATTAAAATGTTTGCCCTGCCTGCTCCGACAGATAGAGGAGGCTCTTGAAATGTCGGGAGCAGAGGATGAGCTTAAGAACGAAATATTCAAAAAGGCTCTTGAGACTATGACTCATTATGAGGATTATCCCTCCTCACCTCATATCGCAGGATATCTTCACGGTATGGTTCGTGAAATGACAGGCTGTGATCCTTATTATGCCGTTAAGGAGAAGGATATGGAGACCGCAAAAGCGATCTTCCCCTTGGTTGAGGAATATATTTCTCATAAGGAGGACAAGCTCTATTGGTCGCTTAAGGCGTCCGCCTGCGGAAATGCCCTTGATGCGGCGGCTAATCCCGGTGCATCCTTTGATGAAAGTGTGGCAAAGGAGCTTGAAACTCCCTTTGGCATCTGCGATATAGAGCTTTTACGAGAGAAGCTTAGGACTGCAAAGAAGGTTCTTATATTAGCCGATAATTCGGGAGAGACCTATTTTGATCTTCTGCTTATCAAGGCTTTGGCTCCTGCGCAGGTCATATACGCAGTCAGAGAGTGTCCTGCGATAAATGATGCAACTGTTGATATCGCTGTACGCTCGGGTATAGAGGGCCATGCTAAAATAATCTCCAGCGGAAGTCGTGCGCCCGGTACTATCCTTGAGGAGGCAACCGAGGAGTTTATGGAGATATTCAATACTGCCGATGTCATTATTTCAAAGGGGCAGGGAAACTATGAATCCCTTGATGTATCGGGCAGAGAAATTTTTTATCTGTTCAAGGTGAAATGTCCTGTTATTTCAGAGCATTTCGGTATTGAATTAGGGAAATATGTATTTAAAAGAGAACAATTAGTTTAAACTTGAAAGGATTTATCATGAAGACCCAAAGACCAGTCATATATCTGTTGGTTATCTCATTTTTGATTTCTATGATAGCACCCATGGCAGTTTCTGCCGCGGCAGTACCCGTGCTTTCGGTATATGAACATACCGTTAGCATTACGGAGGCCGATGAGATAAGCTTTATCAGATATGCCAAGGGCGATTACAACGACGCTCAGTCAATCAAAAATGCCGCAGACTGTATGAGCTATACCGAAAGAATGGTAGGCAATAACAGTGAAGGCGGCGTATTTTCTGTCACTTTAAGCACGAGCGGAATCTATTCCTTCTGGGTAAAGATGAGTGATTCCTCGACATATATACTCAAGGCCGATCTTAAGCCTCTGGATGTATATGCCGATTCTGACGGTGTTACCATAACCGTTCATAATCTTGAGGGTGTTCGTAATTTTCTCATCGCCAAGGGGACTTATGATAGCTATTCGGATACCAGAGCAAATCAGATAGTCGGTGTTTCTGCCGAGAAGATAAACGGCGCAAACGAGTACAGCTATGTTGTGAAGGATCCCGGCGACTATACTGTTGCTGTTCGTTATCTTGATACAACAAAGGAAAATAAGATACTTCACCTTACCCTTACCGTAACCGAGCCCGAGTTTAAGGAAAACGGTCTTCAGGTCAAGGTGGGCAATCTTGAAGGCGTCAAGGTCATTCGTACTGCATACGGTGAGTACAATACCATGGGTGATATCAAGAGAGCCGAGGGCAGCCGTTCCTTCAATGCAAAGGTCATCGGAGGCAAATCCACCTACACGGTTCAGTACCGTGAAAACGGCAGAGTAACTGTCGGTGTAGCCTATAACAACGGTTATTATGATATCTATCACTATGATGTAGCAAAGAGAATTCCCGAAATGCTGCAGGAGGATGATACCTTCACCTTCTCTGATCTTGAGGGACTTCAGAATATCAGATATGCTCCCGGTGAGCATTACAGCTCTGCCTCAATAAAAAACGCAGAGGGTTCTGTTACAATTAAGAAAACAGAGGTGATTGACGGTAAGGTCACGGTAACTCTTGACCCCGGAACCTACACCTTCTGTGTACAGTATGATGATGAAAGCTATAATTATTATACCGTTACCGTAGAAAGCGATATCCCCGTTCCCACAGCAACGGGAATCGCAGTATCCAACGCTTTCAAGGATGATATGATCCTTCAGAGGGATGAGAAGCTCTCTGTCTGGGGTACGGCTCGCTCCGGTGAAGGAACTACCGTTCTCTGTGAGATTGCAGGAGAATATGCTCTGGCAACAGTTGATGCCAACGGAGATTGGAAGGCAGAGTTTGAAAAGACCTTCCCCTATACAACAGAGGGTACTACCCTTAAGGTAAGCTGTGCAGAGGGTTACCTTACCTATAACAATATTCTCTTTGGCGATGTTTATTATATCATAGGTCAGTCAAACGCTTATTACAGCTTGGGCGAGCTACAGATAGATCTGAAATTAAACGGACTTTCCGATCAGCTTCAGGTCGATTATGATGATAACCGTGATATACGCTTTTTCAGAATATCCAATCAGGATTACAAAAATCAGACCGGTGCTATGGCGCAGGGAACAACAACACTTTATAACGACGTATACAACGGTGCCGAGTGGCTCAAGCCCTCTGACATTCAGAATCAGATGCTTACCTATGCAAGCTTCACTCCCGCAAGTCAGCTTTATGACCGTGATGCGGTAAGCAGTAAGGTATTCTCCGCTATCGGATATACCTTTGCGTATAATATGTCAAACAGAAGTGAGGTTCCTGTCGGTGTTATCGAGATCGATGCTTCGGGTCATCCGCTCATAACCTTTGCTCCGAACGAGCTTGCCGAGAAGTGGGGTCATGAGGAGTATGACGCACTCACGGGTACATATCACTATAAATATGATCATGTATGGAGCAGCGAGCTTAAGACGAGGTATGCATACAATCAGCAGATACATCCCCTTCGTCACTTCTCATGTGCGGGTATAATCTGGTATCAGGGCGAGAGTGACTGGTACAATACCAGAGATCATCACACCGTATATACAGATACCTTTGCCACACAGTTCACCGAGCTTATGAATTATTTCAGACAGAATTTCGGTAATGATGATTTTCATGTATATATGATGGAGTATGCCAGCTGCTACAGCAATAACGGTGTAAACGCATATATGGATTTTGCCGCTGTTAAAACAGAGCTGGGCACGATCCCCCAGATACTTGATGATTGCTATATAATATCCTCCTCGGATTTCTGGTTTGATACCCAGTGGTTAAATAACGTTCACCCCTATATAAAGCATTTGCAGTCATATCGACTTACCGATATCGTTATGGCGGACAAATTCGGTGTAGGTGATATGGAGAAGGTCCACGGACCTGTGCTTGATCATGTCGAATATGAGGGTAACAGAGCACATCTCTATTTCAATTATGTCGGTGATGGGCTCAAGAGCTCCGACGGCGGAGTTGTTAAGGGAATCGAGGCATATATATTAGATCCCTACGGAAATACGGTATGGCTTCCCCATGAGGGTTATATCATTACGGGAAAGAATGAGATTATCGTAGATACAGGAACATTCACACTTCTTGGAGTTAGGTACAACGGCGAGAACGAGGAGGCATTCCCGTATCACTTGAATCTCTGCAATGCATACGGTATGCCTGCAATAGCCTTTGTCGATTATAATTACAGTTATTTTGATGCATTTAAGCCCAAGAAATACTTCACCCTAAGCTTTGATGACGGAATTACTCAGGATCTTCGTATTATGGAGATACTGAAAAAGTATGATGTAAATTGCTGTAGCTTCAATATTAATACGGGTCTGCTCGGTGTTAGCTGGGATTGGGTCGCAGAGGCTACAGGTACTATTGGACTTACCCATCAGAGATTTACCGAGAATGAGATAACATCGGGTGTATATGACGGGTTCGATGTTCTCGGCCATACAAGGACCCACTCGGTTCTAAAGGACTATGATTACATCGATCGTAATGCTGTTATTTCGGAGGTAGAGGGCTGTGCTCAGGATATAGAGGCTCTCATCGGGACAAAGCCCGTCGGTATGGCATGGCCTAATGGGGATGCCTATTATACCGATTGGACTATCGATACAGTAGCTCAATATACGAGCTGTAAGTTCGCCCGTACCGTTACGCCTACCTACAGCTACTCTTTACCGACATATTTTCTTCAGTGGAATCCTACCTGTCATTTCATTGATTCAAAAATGATGACCTTGGCAGAGGAGTTTGTAAATATGGAGCCTACAGAGGATTCACTCTTCTTTGTATGGGGACACGGCTATGAGTTTGATGTGAATAACAATTATGATCAGTTAGAGGAACTCATAAAAATGATGGCAGAGGCAGACGATGTGATTCTTGTGACAAACACAGAATTCTACGAATTATACAAGGACCAAATTCCTTCATGGAAGTAATAATAGGATAATGAATATTAAAAAATTTATTACAACAGTTTTATGCTTGACATTTTTACTTAATTTAATAGCACCTGCAGCTCTTTATGCAGAGGGTGA
>SVTI01000105.1 GCA_015063855.1 Oscillospiraceae bacterium | reverse complement strand
AGATATTTGCCGTTAAAAAGGATGTTAAGGGCATTGATTTTCTGCTCGTTGACCGCACAAGTAAAATGAGCAAGGCGATTTGGAACGCTCTTAACGGTAATCATAGCGAATACACCGAAGAAAGAAGCGGTAGCGAATATCAGTTTACCGTCAATCCTATCGAATCGGACGGTAAGCTTCTCGGAGCTATTATTCTTGTGTTTGATATTAGTGACCGCGCTTTTGCCGAGCGTAACCGTCAGGAATTTACCGCAAACGTTACACACGAGTTGAAAACACCGCTTCAATCGATTATCGGAAGTGCAGAGCTTCTTGAAAACGGACTTGTCAAACCCGAAGATACGGGGAGGTTTGTCGGCAACATCCGTAAGGAAGCAACAAGGCTTGTATCCCTTATCAACGATATTATTCGTCTTTCTCAGCTTGACGAGAACAATGAACCTGCAACCGAAACTGTAGAACTGAAAGAGGTTGCCAAAGAGGTCGTTGAGGTGCTTACAGTATCAGCGACAAAGAGAAATGTTACGCTTAGTATAGAAGGCGAACCGCAAACCATTTACGGTGTGCGCCGTTATATTTACGAGATTATTTATAATCTTTGCGATAACGCTATCCGCTACAATGTGGACGGCGGTAAGGTTGAGATTAAAATTGGTAAGGACAACGGTCGTGCGGTTGTATCTGTAAAGGATACCGGTATCGGTATTGCACCCGAACATCAAAGCCGTATCTTTGAACGCTTCTACCGAGTGGATAAGAGCCATTCCAAAGAAACCGGCGGTACGGGCTTGGGACTCTCTATCGTAAAACACGCTGTACAGTATCATGGCGGCAAGGTGACGCTTGATAGCGAGGTCGGTAAGGGAACGGTCGTAAAGATAGTTTTCTGAACAAAAAGAACAAAGGTCTTGTTTATAATGAAATTTTTTCGATGTTTAGATCCGCAATATGAGCAGGCGGAGCCAATATTCGGTCTCTGCTGTTTCTTTTAAGGAGAACTGTAATTTGGCAATAAAATCTGCACGGCTGAGTTCGTATACTGCCTTATTTGCGGTTGCACCGATAGATGTTACACTGCGATGATCTGCCAAGCCTGCGGCTTGGATAAAAAAGAGTAACTTTTGGTAGACAAAAGTTACTCCTTTTTTGGTGGATCCGAGGGGAATTTGTCCCGGGCTGCCGCCCTATCGCCTCGCGTTGCTCGTTGCCTCGTCGGCAGAAAACAGTCCCCCGGACTGTTTTCCTTCCGCTACGCTCCCTCCTTGTTCGATTCCCCTCGTACTGTATGTGAAAGACAAAAGCACCCCATAAAGGGTGCTTTTATCTTTTGGTGGATCCGAGGGGAATTTGTCCCGGGCTATCGCCCTATCGCCTCGCGTTGCTCGTTGCCTCGTCGGCGTAAAACAGTCCCCTGGACTGTTTTACTTCCGCAAGCAAGCTTGCTCCCTCCTTGTTCGATTCCCCTCGCTACTGTATGTAAAAGACAAAAGCACCCCATAAAGGGTGCTTTTATCTTTTGGTGGATCCGAGGGGAATCGAACCCCTGTCCGAAAACATATTCATTGTGCTTTCTACGGGTGTAGTTTGTTTTAAAGTTTCCCTGTAACCTTTAAGCAAACAAAATCAGATACAGGTAGTTTCTTAATTCATGAGCGCTACAGAAACAACTGACGCTTCACGTTCACCACTAAAATGACACCCGCGGGAAGCCGTGGTACTCAACCGTTGGATGAGGCGCACTTAGGCAGCCTGAGCTACGAGATTATCGTTAGCGTTTAATTTTAAAAGTGTGCAGTTGTTTAAAGAGTTACTGCATCTCTACCCGCTTACCCAACTTCAACATCCCCGTCGAAACCTTTACGGACCCATATATTTAAGCAGGAAGGAAAAAGTAGGAGGTAGGACGTATGGTGGATTTTCGACAGCCTCCCTTGCCTAAAGGCGGCTGACGCTCCAAATCTATGATTTGGTTAGCGGAAGTTGTGCCATGGTAGAGGGGGACCGCTCGCGGTGGAGGGATACCTGCGAAAATCTACCGTATTGTCCGCTATTTTTATAGTTATAAACTATTTAGAAGTCTTCATTTAAGAAGTCGATTGCATCCTTTGTCCAGCGCTCGGGCTTCTTAGGCTGAGGGCTGTCGGGGAACTCGGTCTCTGCATTACATACCGAAAGTCCGTGAGGACCTTTGGGATAAACGTGCAGTTCGTAAGGAATTCTTAATCTTGCCAGCTCTGTGCAGAGATAAAGTGAATTGAGAGAAGGTACTCCCTCATCACCTGCCGTGTGCCATACAAAAGAGGTAGGGAAGTCCTTTGTTATTCTGTTCTCTATGGAGAAGTATGCAACATCCTCGTCGCTTAAGGTATCCTTACCTAAAAGATTCTTAATGCTGGGACGGTGACCGTCATGGGTTGCTGTGATAACCGGATAACCGAGAACTAACTTATTAGGTTTATATGCTTCGGGATCGCCTAATGCTTGCTTTACAAAATCCTCGTTCCAGAAGGCACCGCAACTTGCCGCCAGGTGACCGCCTGCAGAGAAGCCGCAAACAGCTATATGATCCTTATCTACAAGCCATTCCTCGGCATTTTCACGTATCATTCTTATAGCTGTATATACCTCGTAAAGAGCTTTGGGAAATACCGCAGGAACTACAGAATACTTCAGGGCAAATACGTTAAATCCTGCCGCTAAAAATTTGTAAACAACGGGATCATGCTCGCGGTATGAGGTCATGGCATAAGCACCGCCGGGAAGGACAAGTACAGCCTTCTTCTTTCTGGAAAGTCCCATTTCCACACCGCAGCTGTCCTCATGGAGATAGCATTCAAGCATAGGCTTGTATTCGGATGCATCATTTAAGTTTAATACCTTATAATCTATATCTAAATCTAAAAACTTATGTTCCATTTTAACACCTTAATTGTTATTCTTCGTCTAACTCATCGATTCGGTCCTCTACCTCATCTATGAGATCCTGAAGCTCTGAATATTTGTCTTCCCATTCCTCGTAATTATCCGAATCCTCGTCAGGCTCATTTTCCTCGAGGTCAAACATTTGATCCTCTAATTCATCAAGATAATTTTCCAATTCGTCAATTGACATGTTGTTAATATCAGGGATGTTATTATAGAAATTTTCAATTTTCATTTCAAAAACCTCAATAATGCTGCTTATTCTTAAAGCTTGCGGCGATTTCTCGCTCAGCCTGCTTCTTCTGCAGAGATTCACGCTTGTCATAGAGCTTCTTACCTTGACAGAGACCAATCTCCATTTTTACCCTTGAGCCTTTGAAATAAAGAGAAAGGGGAACAAGTGTAAGTCCCTTTTGAGACACCTGACCGAAAAGTCTGTTGATCTCCTTTTTGTGCATCAGCAGCTTTTTCTCTCTCAAAGGATCCTTATTGAAAATATTACCCTGCTCGTAGGGAGAAATGTGAACACCCGAGGCATAGATCTCACCCTTGTAAATATGGCAATAGCTGTCCTTGAGATTTACACCTCCTCGGCGAAGGGATTTAACCTCTGTACCGAAAAGCTCAATGCCCGCCTCAAAGCTCTCAAGAACAAAAAAGTCATGACGTGCCTTCTTGTTCACGGCTATTGATTTGATATTTTCGTTGCCTGCCAAGCTGCACGCCTCACTTTCATAATAAAATCGGGAGAGTGCTCTCACTCTCCCAAATAATATAACACAAAATCAGCTGTTTGTCAACCGATCAACGCTCGTCAATTTTCGTATATTCTCTCGGCTCACCGACACCCATATAACCGGGACGGATGATCTTATCCGCATTGATAAGACCCTCTATTCGGTGTGCACTCCAACCAACTATTCTTGCGATAGCAAATATAGGAGTAAGAAGCTCTGCAGGTATATTGAGCATAGAATAAACAAAGCCGCTGAAGAAGTCTACGTTAGGACTTACACCCTTATAGATTTTACGCTTCTCGGAGATAAGGCGTGTACCGATCTTTGCGACGTTCTTGTAAAGAGCGTACTCTTTATCTCTGCCCTTTTCGGCACTCAGATCCTTAACACATCTTTCAAGTATGCAGGCTCTGGGGTCGGAGATTGAGTATACTGCGTGACCCATACCGTAGATAAGACCGCTGCGGTCGAAGGCTCTTTTTTCAAGAATTGCGGTGAGGTATTCTGCAATTGCATCCTCATCCTCCCAATCCTTAACGTTTTCCTTTATATCGTTGAACATACGTACGACCTTGATATTAGCACCGCCGTGCTTGGGTCCCTTAAGAGAACCGAGAGCTGCGGCAATAGCAGAATATGTATCTGTACCCGAAGAGGAAACCACGTGGGTTGTGAAGGTTGAGTTATTACCGCCTCCGTGCTCTGCATGAAGAACAAGCGCAAGGTCAAGTATTTTTGCCTCAAGATCTGTATATTCGCTGTTGGGGCGGAGCATGTGAAGAATATTTTCTGCTGTGGAGAGATCCTCTCTCGGAGGATGGATATAGAGACTCTGTCCCTCGTGATAATACTTCGAGGAAAGATAGCCGTATACGCTCCATACAGGGAAGAGAGCAATAAGCTGTAAGCTCTGACGAAGCACGTTGGGGATTGCGATATTATCTGCCATATCGTCATATGCATACATGGTAAGCACGCATCTTGCAAGGGTATTCATGGTATCCTTAGCGGGAGCTTTAAGTATAATATCACGAACAAAGCTTGTGGGAAGTGTACGGAAGCCTGCAAGAAGCTCGTTAAACTCCCTCAATTCCTCTCTTGTAGGCAGTTTGCCGAGTAAGAGGAGGTATGCAGTTTCTTCAAAGCCGAAGCGGTCCTCCTTTAAGAAGCCGTCGGTTAACTCATATATGTCATATCCGCGGTACTTAAGAATACCTTCACAAGGGATTCTTTCACCGTTTTCTTCTTTAAATGAAATAATATCTGAAATTTCGGTAAGTCCCGTAAGAACGCCCTTACCGCTTGTGTCTCTTAAGCCGACATTAACAGAATACTTAGCGTAAAGTTCTTTTTCGATGTGGTTGTTCTGAGCGCATTCCTGTGCTAATTCAAATATCTTGGGTGGGGTTTCTGTATAGGGGTTTCGTGTGCTCATAGCAGCCTCCTTTGATTTAGTGATTAATTAAGTTATTATACCATAAATTTTCAGTTTAGGCAATAAGTTTTCAAGAAAATTATTATAATATAATATTCATAATATCTTAATTGACATTAAAAATTGTGTTTGGTATAATTTTGTTGATATAAATTTTACCATTGTATGATAAATTAAAAATAAACTTTTCAGAAAGGAGAAACTAAATGCTGAAAAGACTTTCAAAATGTATACGCGAATATATAAAGTATACGGTAGCCACACCTGTTCTGGTTACGTTAGAGGTTATAATGGAAGTACTTATGCCCCTTATTATGGCTCAGATGATAGATAAGGGTATCGGTACACAAGACAAACCCGGAAGCATGAAAATGGTGCTTATTTACGGAGGACTTCTTCTCCTGTGTGCGCTTTTATCGATGGTATTCGGAGGACTGGCGGGTAAGACAGCGGCAACCGCATCCTGCGGCTTTGCAAAGAATCTCCGTCAGGATATGTTCTATAGGATACAGAATTTTTCATTCTCGAACATTGATCGCTTTTCCACCGCAGGCTTGGTTACTCGTTTAACAACAGATGTAACCAACGTTCAAATGGCGTTCCAGATGCTTA
>SVTI01000104.1 GCA_015063855.1 Oscillospiraceae bacterium | reverse complement strand
GGTACACCAAACCGGTCAGAGCAAAGGACGACATTCACTTTCTTACCCGTGAAGAACAGCGCATCTTTCTTCAAACAGCCAAACGCTCCCATAATTACAATCAGTACGCCCTTATTCTTGAAACAGGATTACGCACTGGCGAACTGATCGGACTTACCTGGGATGCGATTGATTTTGAAAAGCGAACGCTGACGGTGAACAAAACATTGGAATACAGACACAAGCAGGTATATTGGCGGGCAGGACCACCGAAAACACAGCAGAGTTATCGCACAATCCCTTTAACGGACCGCGCATACGAAATTCTAAAAGGGATATGGGATAACCGAGGCAATAGGAAAGAATCGCCCCTTCTGTCGCAAACCTTGGAATACATCGACAGGCGAACAGGTACGACCTCACAGCTTGTTATGCGAGACCTCGTTTTCATAAATTGGCGTACAGGAGCACCGGCGAAAAACAGTTCCTATGACACCCATCTCTACAAGCTGTGTGATGAAGCGGGTATTAAACATTTTTGTATGCACGCTTTACGCCATACCTACGCCACAAGAGCAATCGAGGCGGGTATGCAGCCAAAGGTTCTGCAAAAGCTACTTGGCCACGCCAGTATTCAGACAACAATGGATCGTTATGTTCACGTAACGAGCGATTCATTAGATCAAGCTGTAAAGCTATTTGAAAACAATCGGGTTTTGGATGTATCTTAATATAAATCAATGCGAAATTGGCGTAAAAATGGCGTAAAAGCTGAAACGCCGAACGCTGAAAACCCTGATAAATAAAGGATTTTTTAAAGGAGAATGAGATAAAATGAAACTAGGAATTGTAGGTTTGCCTAACGTAGGTAAAAGTACTCTTTTTAATGCCATAACAAACGCAGGTGCCGACGCACAGAACTATCCCTTCTGTACCATCGACCCCAACGTTGGTGTTGTTACAGTTCCCGATGCACGTCTTGATGTACTTGCAGAAATGTACAACCCCGAAAAATATACCCCCGCTATAGTTGAATTCGTAGATATCGCAGGTCTTGTTAAGGGCGCCTCCAAGGGTGAGGGTTTAGGTAACAAGTTCCTTGCAAATATCCGTGAGGTTGACGCTATCGTACACGTTGTACGTTGCTTTGAGAATACTAACATCATCCATGTTGACGGCTCTATTGATCCTATACGTGATATGGAGACCATCAATCTCGAGCTTATCTTCGCAGACATGGAAACCCTTACCCGCCGTATGGACAAGACCCGCAAGGATATGAAGAGCGATAAGAAGCTGGCAGTAAACCTCGAGCTCTTCGAAAGAGTGTACAAGGCTCTTGAAGAGGGTGTTACAGCACGTACTCTTGAATATACCGAGGACGAGGCTGTAATCATGGAAGACGTTCGTCTCCTTACCTACAAGCCGGTAATCTATGTTGCAAATGTAAGCGAGGACGAGGTTTCCGATTCCTCTGATAATCAGTACGTTGCCAAGCTTCGCGATGCTGTCAAGGACGAGGGTGCCAAGGTAGTTCCCATCTGTGCAAACATCGAATCCGAGATAGCACAGCTTGAAGATGAAGAAAAGGCTGAGTTCTTGGCTGACCTCGGAATCGAGGAAAGCGGTCTTAACAGACTTGTCAAGGCAAGCTATTCCCTTCTCGGTCTTATAAGCTATCTTACCGCCGGTCCCAAGGAGGTTCGTGCATGGACCATCACAAACGGAACAAAGGCTCCTCAGGCAGCAGGTAAGATCCACACCGACTTTGAACGCGGCTTTATCCGTGCGGAGGTTATCGCTTACGATGATCTTATCGCCTGCGGTAATATGAATACCGCAAAGGAAAAGGGCCTTATCAGAAGTGAGGGTAAAGAATACGTTATCAAGGATGGTGACGTTGTTCTGTTCAGATTCAATGTATAACAGAGAAAATTTGCTTCGTCCGATTTGGGACACGGACGTAATGTACTATGAGTCCCTCACCTTTGTTAACGGAGAATCTCTTCTGATGTTTGAGCCGGAGGAGATACTTTCCCTTTTTGATTCTCATATACAGAAGGAATTCAAGCTTGGCGTAGATTTCAAGGTTGAGGGAAGAAGGATATATCTTCTGCCCGACACAGATATATTCAGCTTTACAGAGGATGAATTATATCCCTCGGAGCCTATCCCCGGACATACATTCCCGATGGGCGACAGAAACATCCTCTTTTATGAGGAACATTTTTACCACGACAGACAGTATGCTGTTAGTTACAGAATAAAGGAAAACACATGGAAGGGACATCGCCCCGAAAATCAAAGTCACCTCTTTCCTGCTACAATGCAGAAACTCAGAAACGGTGAACCCATCAACATAACTCTCTTCGGTGACAGTATCTGTGTTGGTGCGAATGCCAGCGGATTCACCGGAGCAGAGCCATATCTGCCCTCCTTCAGCGGATTACTTATAGAATATCTTGAGCATAGATACGGCAGTAAGGTAGATTTTCATAATCCCTCTATCGGCGGTAAGGACAGCAAATGGGGCGCTGACACCGTTGAGGAAAACGTAAATTTCCGTTTCAACGATCTTGTCATCATATCTCTCGGGGGTAACGATTCCTTCACAGAGCCCGATGATTATATCAAAAATATCCAGACTATAATAGATTCCGTAAGAAACAAGCATCCCGAAACAGAAATAATCGTTGCCGCACCCACCTTCGCAAACAGACTTCTCAAGGGAAGCTTCCACGGAAATCAGCCTGTCTTCATCGGGCATATGCACAAGCTCAAGGGTGAGCGCATAGCTGTCGCAGATATAACAAGCATGCAGACCGAGCTTCTTGAGCATAAGCGTTATATCGATCTCACCGGAAATAACGTCAATCATCCCAATGACTTTTTCCATAGAATGATAGCTCAGTATTTTATAGAGATGTTTGAGTAATTACATACAAATATTAAATCGGCACAGCCTTTGCTGTGCCGATTTTCTTTTTAATATATAGGCATTTGCCCCATTCCGTGCTGTGTGTTGCACTATGAAACGAGCAAATTTCGGTATGCACGATGACCTTTTTAATAGACCATTTTACCTTCAGCATCGAAGTAATAGTAGTCAGCTTTGAGACCGTAAGCATTACCGCCACCTACCCATTGGGTAGTATCTCTGAACATCGTTCCGCTTGACTTGTTAAAGATATAGTAGTTATCACCAATCTTTTTTAAACCTTTTGCTTTTTCAAGATTTTCATAATAATAGTAATAACCGTTTCCATATGCGAATCCTGTTTTTACAAGCTTTGCCTCGGAATCAAATGCATAATATCCTGATGCTCCGCCGAATGCCTTTGCATTGGTCGCGCTTACCCATACTGAATCTGTATTGGCATAAAGCACTCCGTTACTCTTTGCAAAGTAATACTCGCCGTCAAGCTCATAGATTCCGCTTACCTGCTTTACTCCGTCGATCGTGAAGTAGTAATTTCCGTTTTCCTCGATTACCTGCTTTCCTTGCGGTGCCGGCTCTATATAAAGCTTTCCTTCTGTGTCGAAGTAATAATATCCCGACTTCAAGCCGTATTCATTACCTCCATCGACCCACATGGTAATATCCTTATACATTGTTCCGCTGGATACATTGAAGAAGTAATAATCTTCTCCTATCTTTGTAAGTCCCTTCGCAAGCTCAAGGTTATCATAATAGTAGGTATATCCGTTTGATGCTTCTACAAATCCTGTCTTTACAAGCTTTCCTTCTTCATCAAACTTATAATATCCCTTTACTACCTCGGTACCGTTTCCGTCAGATACCCATACTACTGCATTTGTTACAAGCACTCCGTTTGTCTGTGCATAGTAGTACTCGCCGTCAAGCTCGTTTATTCCGTTGGTCTGCTTTATTTTGTCTATTGCAAAATACAGCTTTCCTTCTTCACTGATTATTTCCTTATAGCCCTCGGTATCTGCTATATACATCTTACCGTCTTCAAGGAAATTATAGTTTCCTGCTACTATTCCGTATTCGTTTGCGCCTACCCAGAGTGTTGTATTCTTATACATCGCTGCGGTCTTTGTATTGAAGTAATAGTAGTCTTCTCCGATCTTTGTGAAGCCTACAGATACCTCACCCTCCGCATCGATATGATATGTCTTACCGCTTACATCATAGAAGCAATCTCTTTCCATATAGAAATCGTCTCCGATCACATAGAAGCAATCAGGTCCGCCGATCACTCCGTTCTTAAGATCATCGGTAAGCCATACTATCTCATTCTTTGCTACTGTAAGTCCATGCTTTACGTATACTATCTCACCGTTTTCAAGTCTATAGAGTCCCTGCTCCTGCTTATATCCGCCAAGAGTAAGGTAGTCCTTTCCTCCCTGCTTCTGGATGATATAGCCCTCGGGGAGCTGCATCAATCCGTTTGCGTCGAAGTAATAGTAATAGCTTGTAGGTAAGCCGTATTCCTGATATCCGTGCTCATCGCTGCTGGGGGATATCCAGATTGTTACGTCTTTATACATGTATCCCTGTGCTTCGTTAAAGAAGTAATAGCAAAGCTGTCCATCCTCTGACTCGAACTGCTTGAGTCCTAAGGTCAGCTGATAGTTCTCATAATAATAGGTCTTTATCTCTTCGTATGCCTTTCCTGTTACATATCCGTCACTCTTCATTCTGCAGTCATCGAGGAACTCATAGCAGCTGAAGTATCCGTTAAGGAAATGGTCCGGATATTTAGCATTAAAGTCATTCTTCTTTGCCGAGGTTATGAAGACTACCTCGTTTTGTGCAAGTTTACCGTTGTTCTTGGGATCGCCGTAGTAGTAGAACTCATTTACTACCATCAGGTGTGTCTGCGGTACTCCCTCGATACAGTAATACTTTCCTGCTTCACAGTAGGTCTCATCTGTATTGTCAAAGAAGCCGTTATAAAGTTCTCCGCAGTTTGTACATACTACGATCTTTTCAGCATTAAATGCAAGCTTGTGCTCAAGCTTAGGAATTACGTAATGATCTCTTGAAAGCTCTGTATCACATCTGTCGCAGTATACAGCCATATCGTAAGAACCTTCTGCAAAGCACTTAGGCTCTACGTAGTTCTCCCGAATTGCCGCAAGAGGCTCATGACCAAGCATTGCAACAGCTTCGATGTAGGTATGTGAAGGATCGTTTGCACAAGTGAAGGTCTTGATACCATCAGCTGTACAGGTAGGCTCGGTTGTAACTATGCCGCTATCATAAGCGTGACCTGTTGCATCAACTATCTCCTGAGCAACGAGAACTGTGCCGCATCTTTCACAGTGCTTACCCTCGGTAAGACCCGTTTCTTCACACTTGGGTGCTACTGCCACATCGGTTACTTCAACGTGACCGAGCTTAGTAAGTACGGTTGTATAAGTATGTACTGCATCATATGTACAGGTATAAACATCATAACCGTCCTCTGTACAACTTTCGTCCTTATGATCGGTTACAACATAGTTGTGTCCGTGTGCAGGAACTATTTCCTGTGCAACGAGAACTGTGCCGCATCTTTCACAGTGCTTACCCTCAGTAAGACCTGTTTCTTCACACTTGGGTGCTACTGCCGCATCGGTTACTTCAACGTGACCGAGTTTAGTGAATGTTACTGTATATGTATGACTTGCATCATGTGTACAGGTATAAACATCATAACCGTCCTCTGTACAACTTTCGTCCTTATGATCGGTTACAACATAGTTGTGTCCGTGTGCAGGAACTATTTCCTGTGCAACGAGAACTGTGCCGCATCTTT
>SVTI01000009.1 GCA_015063855.1 Oscillospiraceae bacterium | reverse complement strand
TTTCATAATAACGTGTATTATTTCTGTTGGTTACAAAATGATTTCTGTTATAGAGCGTTCTGCCGTAATTCATCGAAGTAGGCGGCAGCTCAAAGGAGGGACTGTCTGTCAGCTCAACGTATTTGGCATTGGCATTGGCATAAGCGGATATTCTGACAACGTCTCTGACGGAGGTATACATTCCGTCGCTGTCAGTTCCCGCAGGATTGGTATAGAAGGTATTATCCATGCCGAGTTCCTCTGCCTTCGCATTCATTCTTTCAACAAAAGCAGCCGTGCTTCCCGATATGGAATTAGCTAAAATATATGCAGCATCGTTACCACTGTTGATAACCAGAGCAGAAATTATCTTTTCGGCAGTCAACGTTTCGTTGGCCATAAAGCCCGAGGTGTGGCTTCCTTTCTGAACCTCGTTCAGCCAGCTGCCCTGTACCGTTATCTCCTCGTCCAAGCGGTCTGAATAATGCTCAAGAGCAAGGACAGCCGTCATTATCTTGACGGTTCCCGCAGGAGCAATCTGCACATCGATACTCTCCTCGTAGCAATATTTATCGTTTTCTATATTATAAACGGCGCAGTAGGGGCTGTATCTTACCTCGGGATCCTCTATAGCAGAGGAGCTTACCGTAAATAAAGGTAAGAGCATTATACAGCATAACACCGTGAGTAAAATTCTTTTTTTCATCTATATAAACCGTTATAAAGAGTTGATTTCAAAATAATTACGCGTTGCCTCAACATCACGTGCGATCTGCTCACACAACGCTTCAGCAGATTCAAATTTTTTCTCGGGTCGGAGCATAGAAAGAAACTCAACCTGCACATTTTCTCCGTACAGATCGCCTTCAAAGTCAAGAATAAAGGTCTCATAAACCTTCTTATCCTCAACGGTAACGGTAGGTCTGACACCGAAATTGGTAACTGCCGGTCTACCCAAACAACGACAAATATATACACCCTGCGCTATAGGCTGCATATCCTTCTTGTAGTCGGTATTTATGGTAGGGAATCCGAGGATATTGCCTATTCCGTTTCCGTGAGAAACGTTATAAATAAGACTGTAGTTTCTGCCTAAAAGCTCTGCCGCCTTCTCCATCTCACCATTGGAGAGGAGATTCCTGATACGCGAGGAGCTGATGACCTGTGAACCATGGGTACGGGCATCGATAATAGTACAATCTCTCCCAGAGGCCTTCATCATATCGCTGAGGAAAACCGCGTCCCCATGCGCCTTGACACCAAATCTGAAATTAAATCCACACACGGCATGCACAACATTAAGTCTTTCTATCAGTATTTCAGATACAAAATCCTCTGCCGACATATCCCTGATCTCATCGAAGTCACATACCGCACAGTAATCAACACCCATTTCACGTAGCCGGGCAAGCTTATCACTAAGGGTCATGATATGCAAAGCACCAAAGGGATTCGAGGAAAAGGTGAAAATTCCGGAATACGCCCCTGCCCTGCGTGCAGTATCAATCAGCTCGGCATGACCGAGATGAAGTCCGTCGAAACATCCGAGCGCCAAAGATAAAGGGTGTTCGATTTTTTTGATCTCACATCCCTTTTTCAGATCATAAAGGATCATTATTTAAGGCCGAGATAGCTCTTGATGAGTGTATTCATAAGCTCATCACGGTCAATCTTGCATATAAGAGCACGGGCATTCTTATGATTGGTAATATAGGTAGGATCCTCGGAAAGAATATAGCCCACTATCTGATTGAGAGGATTATAGCCCTTTTCACTTAATGCCTGATAAACTGTAAGGAGAATACCTCTGGTTTCTAATTCCTTAGTTTCCTTAATGGAAAAGGTTATGGTTTTTTCTTTTTCATTATTATACACAAATATCACCTCATGTTAATTGTACACTAAAATAGAGTTTTTTTCAAGTATTTTCAAAAAAATCATCTTTATAAAATTAAAAGCATCGCCTGTCTATTTAAAAAGGGAGACAGAGTTTAACCCTGTCTCCCATACAAGTAAAGCAGATTACTTAACGATCTCACCCATAACTGCACCGAAAGCAGCTGCAGCATTGGATTCATCGGTATCGATATGCATAGCGAGAGCGAAGTTGGGATTAACTCTTACTACTACATCACCGTATACTGTGGGACGCTGGGTATCGAGCTTAACAGATACGATCTCCTTGTCGCTTACACCTAACTTCTCTGCATCTGCAGGAGTCATGTGGATGTGACGCTTTGCAACGATAACGCCGCAATCGATCTCTACCTCACCGCAGGGACCAACGAGCTTGCAGCCGGGTGTACCTGCTACGTCGCCGCTTTCACGGATGGGAGCGGAAATACCGAGTGTTCTTGCATCTGTAAAGGAAACCTCTACCTGGCTTGCGGGTCTTGCGGGACCGAGAACGATAACGTTAGCGATCTCCTTCTTGGGACCAACTACAGTAACTCTCTCTTCACAAGCGAACTGACCGGGCTGGGAAAGATCCTTCTTGTGTGTGAGGGTATGACCTGCACCGAAGAGGATCTCAATATGCTCTGCTGCGAGATGCACGTGACGTGCGGATGTTTCAACGATAAACTTGTTATCCATAATGTATGTACTCCTTTTAGTATAATTATCAAGATATCTTATTATACTATGATTGTGAAAAAAAGTAAAGCATAAATAATGGAGAAAATAATGAACAATTTGGAAAATAACGAAAAAAACCGTGAAAACAAGGAAAATACCCTCGAAATAATCGAGCAAAACGGCTCTGTCAGAACAAAAAAGAACGGAGTATCCATCGAATGTGTCACGATAATCGGACAAATAGAGGGACATTACCTGCTCCCCGACAATCAGAAAACCACCAAATACGAGCATATCATCCCCCTTCTTTGCGATATAGAGCGCAATGAGGATATAGATGCAATGCTCCTTATACTCAATACCGTCGGTGGAGACGTGGAATGCGGTTTAGCTATTGCTGAGATGATCTCTACCATGACCAAGCCCACAGCATCCCTTGTGATCGGAGGGGGACATTCGATAGGTGTTCCGTTAGCATGCAGTACCGATGTCTCATTCATAGTTCCCTCTGCCACAATGACCGTTCATCCGGTCAGAATCACGGGTACGGTTCTCGGCGCACCTCAAAGCTATCTGTATTTCAAAAAGATGCAGGACAGAATAACGGATTTTGTAGTGAAGAATTCAAATTGTAAACGTGAAAGGTTTGAAAATCTACTCTACCGTACCGAAGATATAGCAACGGATATCGGCAGTATCCTTGAAGGTAAGGAATGTGTTGATATCGGAATTATCGACAGACTTGGGGGCATAGGAGAGGCAATAAAGCAGCTGGAGCAGAGCATCATAAAATAATAAATCGGGGTTGCACTAAGCAACCCCTGATTTATTTACTTGTTAGCAAGATCTCTCTCGTACTTTTCGATCATCTTCTTAACCATCTGACCGCCGATAGAGCCTGCCTGACGGGATGTGAGATCGCCGTTGTAACCCTTATTAAGAGTTACGCCTACTTCGTTTGCGGATTCCATCTTGAACTGCTCAAGAGCAGCCTTTGCTTCGGGAACCATAACCTTATTATTGGAACTGTTAGCCATTTTGATTTCTCCTTACTTGCCGATATACTTTCGGCATAATATCTATTTCAAAGAACCTTATTTGTATCACCGCCATTGCCGATATACTTATATCAGAGCACGGATGAGATACAACCGAGGTTCTGATATTATTATGGACAATCGTAAAACAAATATGAATGCCAATTTTTCGTTATAAATCACTCTTTTTCCCAAAACTATTTATTTTTATAAAAAATAATGATATAATTGTAATAATATCATTATTGAAAGGAGCTTTATTATATATGACAAGAATAGATCACTGCATCGAAGAATACCGTGACTGGTGCTCAAAGCTTGGAATTGTAACAATATCGGATATGAATAGGATCATCTCCGAGGGAAGAATAAATTGGCTGATAAATGTTAGTGAGATATGGCAGGAGCAGAAGATCTCCGAGATGGCAAAGGAGATAAAGGACAATATTGACCGTAAAAAGATAATACTTATATCGGGCCCCTCTTCCTCGGGTAAGACCTCCTTTGCCAACCGCCTTCAGCTTCATTTAAAGGTTTTAGGTATAGGCGCGCTTGCAATATCCCTTGACGATTATTATCTGCCAAAGGAATTAATACCCCTTGACGAAAAGGGTGAGCACGACCTTGAAACAATCGAAGCAATTGATTACGAGCATTTCAACCGAGACGTTGAGGCTCTTATTGAGGGCATGGAGGTAGGTCTGCCTATCTTCGATTTTAAGATCTCAAGACCCCGCGAGGAGGTACGTAAGGTAACGCTTGCCTCAAACGAGGTTATCATAGTGGAGGGCATCCACGGTCTTAACCCCAAGCTTACCTCAAATATCGATGATTCAAAGAAATTTAAAATATATTGCTCTGCTCTCACCGCCTTAAGACAGGATGACGGAACGAAGATAAACTCCCGTACCACACGTCTTATCCGCCGTCTGATAAGAGATAATTTTTTCAGAGGCACATCACCTGCAGAAACTCTTGCACGCTGGCAGTCGGTAGAGGAGGGTGCGGCAAAGCATATTTATCCCTTCACGGATAACGCCGATATAATCTTTAATTCCTCCCTTCTCTATGAGCATTGCGTTTACAAGGTATACCTGAATGAATTTCTTTTTGGCATGAAGGAGGGTTCAAGCGGCTATGAGACCATTCATGAGCTGCTGGAGCTTATCAACAAATTCAAGCTTATAGATCGAGAGGTAGTCCCCAAAACCTCCTTGGTTCGTGAATTTGTCGGCGGAAGTACGCTTATAGAGCAGTAGATTTATAAATATTCACTTATGATTAAATAATAATAAACTATTGACTTTATTATACAAATATACTATAATAGGAATACAAATTTATTTTGGAGGATTTTAAAATGAAAAAATCTATTAAAGTATTAGCACTTATCCTCGCAGCAATCATGTGCCTCGGCATGTTCGCAGCTTGTGGCACCGGCACCGCTGATAAGAAGGATGACGAGAAGGCTCCTGCAGCAGATAATACAAATGACACTGTGGCAGAAGAAAACAAGGCCAACGAAAACGAAAACGAAGACGGTAACGAGGTTGTTGAAGATGTTACCTACGAAGGCACATACGAAGCTACCATCAAAATGGCTACCAACGCTGCATTCCCTCCCTATGAGTATAAGGAAGGCGACAAGTTTGTAGGTATCGACGTTGAGATTGCAAAGGCTATTGCAGCAGAGCTTGGCACAGAGCTCGATATCGTTGACATGGAGTTCGATTCCATCATCACATCCGTTCAGGCAGGCGAGGTTGACTTCGGTATGGCAGGTATGACAGTTACCGATGAAAGAAAAGAAGAGGTTGATTTCTCCGTAAGCTATGCTACAGGCGTTCAGTCGGTAATCGTTGCAGAGGGCAGCGACATCAAGACTCTTGATGATCTCGCAGGCAAGAAGATCGGTGTACAGCTCGGTACTACCGGTGACATCTATGCTACCGATGATTTTGGTGCAGATTTCGTTACCCAGTACGGCAAGGGCGCAGATGCCGTTATCGCTCTTCAGGGCGGTGATGTTGACGCTGTTATTATTGATAATGCTCCGGCACAGGTATTCGTTTCCGAAAACGAAGGTCTTACCATTCTCGATACCAACTATGCAGTAGAGGACTACGCTATCGCAATCCAGAAGGGTAACGATACTCTTCTCAATGACATCAACAAGGCTCTTGAGAAGCTTACACTTGACGGAACTATCGATTCCATCATCCTCAAGTATATCTCTGCTGAATAATTTAATTTAAAAGAATTTATTGCAAGGGCAAAACTATTTGCCCTTGCTTAATCTCTTTTATCAAAACTAATACAAGCGATTAAACCGTTATTTGAAAAGTAACCGCAAACCGACTTGAAAAGAACTTACTTTTCAAATAACGGCTTAATATTTACCGATAAGGAGAAATACAAAATGAAATCTAAAAAGATATGGGCTATAGCCATAGCCTTAGTGCTTGTAGCAGCCGCCGTGTTTGCATTTGTCCTGTACATCAAAAATGATATTACGGCAAACGAAATATCTGTCAAGCAGGCTGAAAAGATTGTCAATACTTCTTTTGACAATATGGCTTCTACAGACGTGCTCGAGCTTATAGCCGAAAAGAACCGTATCAAGGTTGACTCGATATCCTACGGAACAGAAAAGGATATCATACTTTCCTGTACCGTTACCACAGTTGACGTTTACGGTGCAGTCTCTCCCAATTATAATGAATTTCTCAGTACCGACGTGATGAAGTACAACGGAATGATGTATAAGACATCCTTTGATTTCCGTCTTGAATTTCAGGAGAAGATCAGCGAGCTTATAAACGATCTTAAGCCTCATGAAGAAAAATTAACCGTAACTCTCTACGAGACCACCGATGGAGTAATACTTTATGCCAAAGATTCTGTAGTAAATACAGTATACGGCGGTGCTATCGAGATCTCTGACGAGATTATGAAATATAAGACCTACACTACCGAGGAGGACGGAGAAACCGTCACCAAGGAAATAGAAAGCTCTAACGTAAACAAGGGTATAGCAGAGAATTTCATTATGAAGAGAAGTTCTGAAAAGCCCGATACCTCCACTCCTATTATCCGAGCTTGGAACGGACTCAAGGCAGATTTCCACAAGAACTTTATCGAGCATGACAGATGGCTTACCATCGTCAAGGGTCTCTGGACCACTATAAAGCTCACAATATTCTCCCTCTTGATCGGTATCGTTATAGGTTTCGTTGTAGCATTTATTAGAGTTACATATATCAAGTCGAGAAAAAAGAACTTCCTTCTTAAGTTCATCAATCTTATATCTCAGGCATATCTAACCGTCATTCGAGGAACTCCTGTTGTTGTACAGATAATGATAATTTACTTTGTTATCTTTATGCCTATGGGTGTCGATAAGTTCCTTGCAGCAGTTATCTGCTTCGGTCTCAACTCGGGTGCTTACGTAGCCGAGATCGTACGAGGCGGTATCATGAGCGTTGACGACGGTCAAACAGAGGCAGGCCGAAGCCTCGGCTTCGGATACCTCGCTACAATGTATCATATAGTACTTCCTCAGGCATTTAAGGCTGTACTTCCCGCATTGGCAAACGAATTTGTAGTACTTCTTAAGGAAACTTCCATCGCATTCTACATAGGTCTCGGAGACCTCATGTATGCAGGTAACGCTATCAGAGCGGCAACCTACAGCGCATTTATGCCCCTAGTAGCGGTTGCAGTCATCTACTTCATCATGGTGCTTATACTCTCGAAGCTTGTAGGCATTCTGGAAAGGAGATTAAGAAACAATGAGCGATAATACAATAATTAAGGTTGAAAAGCTTGTTAAATCCTTCGGGGATACGATCCACGTACTCCGCGGAATGGATATGGAGATCAAGAAGGGCGAGGTCGTTGTTATCATCGGTCCTTCCGGAAGCGGTAAATCCACCTTCCTTCGTTCCCTTAACCTTCTTGAGGAGCCCACAGACGGTCACATCTATTTTGACGGTGTGGACATCATGGATCCTAAGACGGATATAAACCTTCACCGTCAGAAGATGGGAATGGTGTTCCAGCAGTTTAATCTCTTCCCCCATATGACAGTACTAAAAAATATGACCCTCGGTCCTATAAAGCTTCTTAAAATGTCCAAGGCTGATGCTGAGGAAAAGGCAATGGAGTTGCTTAAGGTAGTAGGCCTTGCAGACAGAGCAGACGCGTATCCCTCACAGCTCTCGGGCGGACAGAAGCAGAGAATCGCTATCGTTCGCGCACTTGCCATGAATCCCGAGGTTATGCTTTTCGACGAGCCTACCTCCGCACTTGACCCCGAAATGGTAGGCGAGGTTCTTGAGGTTATGAAGAAGCTTGCAGAAAGCGGCATGACAATGGTGGTGGTAACCCACGAAATGGGCTTCGCCCGCGAGGTTGCTTCCCGTGTCGTATTCATCGACGAGGGCGTAATCGCTGAGAATGCTCCCCCCGAGGAATTCTTCAATAACCCCAAAAGCCCCAGACTCAAGGAATTTTTGTCTAAGGTGATTTAAAAGCGGCAAGTTTCCGCTTTCAATAGTGCGAACAGCTCCCACAAAACAGAACAATTTCATATACATTAAAAAAGCGCCTCCGGGCGCACCGAATTTCGCCCATTTCTGAAGTGCGAACAACTCACACGAAATGAAGTAATTTCCTATATATTAAAAAACAGCACATCGTCGGATGTGCTGTTTTTCGGTTTGATTCGATTTAAATTAACCAACTACCTCGATAGCGGTGATGTGGGGGTTAACACCCTCGTACCAGTAAAGGAAGCCCTCAACGTCAACAACGTTGCCAACCTCAAGTGCACCAACGGTGGTATAAACGTCAGAATCTGTACCGGTAAGGTAAACCTCTACGCAGAAGTCATAGGAAGAACCGTTAAGACCGAGAGTAACGTAGATATCGTCACCGGGTTCACCGTTCTTGTACTCGATAGCTTCAACGGTCATACCCTTGAAGGAAGCAAGCTGGTTCTGATAGTTAACAAGTTCATCAGTACCGAGAAGTGCAGTTGCATCTATAGGCTCTGCAACGTAGTTGCCCTCGAGAATTTCGAATGTAGCATCCATGATCTCAAGCTCGCCTGCCCACTCTGCCTTGTAGCCTGTTACCTTGATCTTAGTACCAACGGTAAGAGCGTTATACTCTTCCTCTGTACAACCCATCTCGTAAAGGAAGTATGCACCTTCCTCGTTCTGGGTGTAGAATGTACCCTTGTTATCCCACCAGGACTGCTTACCCTGAACGTATGTCTCAACAACTATTTCATCGTCGATCTCAGCATTGAGGAAATCCTCGTAACTCATTACCGCTACATCGGTCTCGGGAACATCGGTCTCGGGAACATCGGTCTCGGGAGCTTCAGTCTCGGGAGCTTCAGTCTCGGGAGCTTCAGTCTCGGGAGCTTCAGTTGTCTTGGGAGCATCTGTAGCCTTGTCTGCTTTTTCATCCTTCTTTACATCGCTGCCGCATGCTACAAGAGCAAACGCAAGTACGCAAACGAGTAAAAGTGCTAAAAACTTTTTCATTTTTTATTCTCCTTTTTTCCAGGTACTTATGTACCAATATTAATCATGATTATACACCTATATTCTGCGAATGTCAATATCTTAACGAATTTTTGTTTTCTGTTTAATCTTATCACAAACGACATAGGCAATTATCAGCACCCAAACGGATACAAAGGAGATAATAAGCACCTTCGAGCCTGTAGGAAGCGGTGTTTTTTCTTTCTTTGGCTCGTTGACCTCGGGCTCGTTGTTAACCTTACCCGTCTCCTCTATAAGCAGCTTATCCACGTCTATAGAATCAGCGGTATATTTCTGATTGACCTCTATTGTATCCAATCCGTAAAGTGAACGCATCTCCTCATAAAGCCCCGTGTAATAAGCATCATCCGTCTTTTGCTTTCTTCTTTTTGACTTGGTGACATCCTCTATCATAGCACCCGCCGCATTACGAAGAGCGGCCGAGCCGTTGAATACCGGGGTCACAAAGGTTTTATCCACATTATCCATAAGAAGCTTTGCCGCCTCTATCTTGACGCGGTAATGATGATCATCCTCCCCTATACGGGAAAGATATTCTCTGTATTCATCGCTGTTCTGAGCCTTTAAGGTTACGGGAACGTAGCCCTCTGTACAGGAATAATCTATCTGTACTCTGTCGGTCAGAAGATACTGTGTAAAGAGCCAACTCGCAAGAACCTCCTGGGGATCTTCCTTATTGAATATACATACTGAGGGACCTTGGGATATCATCTTCGGATCTGACGTATCAAACTGCGGAACAGTCATTACCTGTGTCTCAAAATTGACTATCTCCTCTTCGGGTATATCGACAAGGGGTGCATCCGAGCCCATCCACGTAGCACCTGCTGTAGAATCTACCGCAAAGATACATTCTCCCGCATTAAGAAGATTAGCGGGATAGCTTGATATCTTAAAGGTAGAGAATGCCCTTGATTCTGCATGAGGTGCTATATCGGAAAGCAATTCCTTTGTGGTATCATTAAATATCTTGATCTCTCCTGCCTCGGTTGAATAAGGTGCATCCATCTGACGAAGCATCTGAATCATCATATTATCCGTAGACTTATATACAAAGGGGATCAAGGTTTTCTTGCCGTTAAGTTTAAAAGTGCCGTCGGAATTTTTCTCCATCGCCGCCTCGCTTACCTCAAAGACAAAATCCCAGGTAAGGGTCTCGGGAAGTGTATATCCGAGCTTTTCTACAAAATCCTTATTTACGTAGCATGCCTCCGTTGAGCGCATATACGGAAGAGCATACTGTGTACCGTAGATCTTTCCCTCCTCCAAGAACTGAGGAACTATTTCCTCTGCCTTCGGAGAATCAAATCCAAGCTTTGCGCCTCCGAGACCGTAGCCCTTATGAGACATAAGGGAATCGAGGGGCACTATAGTATTCTGACCCGACATATAGGTCGCTATATGGTCGGGATAGGTGATACAGACATTAGGTGTGGTACCTGTCATCATGTTGGTAAGGACATCCTCATATATCTTACCGTAATCGGTATAGAGCTTGAGCTCTACGTGGATATTGGGATAAAGCTTCTCAAAATCCTCTATTGTCTTCTTATATATATTTACCTGAGTTATATTGGTATCGTTCTTCGCCCAAAAGCTTATGTTGTATTCTTTGGAGTCATCAAATACCAAGGGGATCTCAAACTCATCCAGTTTCTGTTTCGCACCGTGACAGCCTGTGAAGGCAAATAACAGCATTAACAGAGCAAGAAGCATGGATATATATCTCATGAAAACGCTCCTTTCTTCTTTATCATTATCGACTTATCCCTTGGTGCCGCCTCTGGCAACACCCTCCATGATCTTCTTTCTAAAGAAAAGGAATACCAGGATTATCGGTATGGAAACAACAACCACCGCAGCCATCATAGCGGGTATATTCTGTCTGCCGAAGCCACTTTCACGGATCTGTTGAATACCATTGGATATAAGGAAATACTCCTCCTTGTCCGTGATAAGACGGGGCCATACGAATGAGTTCCAGCACTCGATGACCTTAAGAATGGTAACTGTTATTACCGTGGGACGGCATATAGGAAGCATTACCTTCCAAAGATACTTCCAATCGGAGGTTCCGTCCACCTTAGCCGCAAGATAGAGCTCATCGGGAACCTGTGCGAAATTTTCCTTTAAAAGATAAATATAGAATACCGACGTTACTGAAGGAAGTATAAGACCCGTAAAGGTGTTACGCAGATCTAAATTGGTTATAGTCACAAAATTAGTTATGACCACAAGCTCGTTCGGTATCATCATAAGAGAAAGAAATGCTGTGAAAAGAAGATTTTTTCCTCTGAACTGCATCCTTGAAAAAGCAAATGCCGCAGGTACGATAACAGCCATCATAACGGCAGTCGTAACCACTGTAAATATGATAGTATTGATAAAATAATCAGCCAAAGGCACCGATGCAAAGGCATCCTTGTAGTTTCCAAAGGTAGGATCTGCCGCAAACAGCCTCGGCACACTCTCAGAGTTATAGGCAGCAGGGGTCTTGAGGGATGAATTTATCATCCAATAAAAGGGGAAAAGCACCGCTAATGCCCATATACCCAAAAGTACATATATTACTGTCTTGGACACCCTTTTTTTGATAAGGGCGTTCTTTTCTGTCTTTTTAAAATTTTTCTCCATACGCCACCTCAATAATGCACGTGCTTGCGGCTGACAAGCAGATTGATAACGGTAACGGTAAGAACTATCATAAAGAGAATAATAGCTGCAGCGGAAGCAAGAGCAGGTGAACCACCGCCCTCTCCGTAAAGCTTGGTATAGATATATCCTACCACGGTATTCATCTCTGCGGCATTAAGATCAGTGCCAAAGAGAGCAACGGCATCGCTGTATGCCTTGAATGCGCCTATAAATCCGGTTATAACGAGATAGAAGAGAGTGGGAGAGATCATGGGAAGAGTTATCTTGGTAAAAACTCTCCACTTGGGAGTATTATCTATCATTGCCGCATTATAATAATCCTGCTTTACCGACGCCAATGCCGAGGTCAGAAGAAGTATCTTGAAGGGGAGAACTATCCATATCGTATATACGGACAGAACCAATATCTTTGCCCAGTAGGGACCGTCGATAAAGTCAACGGAGCTGCCGCCGAAAAGTCTTATAATAACGTTGACAAGTCCCTCTGTATGCTCTGTCTTATCAAAAAGGATCATGAATACCAATCCCACAGCCAAAGTGTTCGTAACGTATGGGAGAAAATACACCGTCTGGAAGAGATTTCTCACCTTATTTATCGATGAGATACCGAGGGAAATAAGAAGCGCAAGTGCTGTTGACAGCGGAACCGTTATAAGTACAAGAATGAACGTATTTTTAAGTGCCTGCAAAAAATAGGGGTCGCGAAGCACGTCTCCGAAATTTCCGAAGCCTACTCCCGTCTTTGTCTGTGAAGCAAAGGTATAGCCCTCTTCAAAGGAATAGATGATAACGTCTATCAGCGGATATACCATAAAGATGACGAGAAACGCTATTGCAGGCAGAAGATAAAGCCACGCCTTTCGATTATTCTTCTCCATTATCTCACCTCGATACGCTCTTCGCTTTCCTTATCGAAAGCATAAACCTTTCTCTTATTAAGAGAGAAGCGAACGGTGCTCTTTTCAGTATCAACCTCTGTTTCGGCACGGATAATGGCACGCAGAGCTGAGCTTATGCATTCTTCGTGCTTTGCAAGAATAGAAATATCGCGTCCCATAACCTCGACACGTTCAAGCTCGCATTCAAGACATCCGTTATCATCGGGCATAAATGCCTCGGGACGGATAGCTACGGTTACTGCCTTATCCTCCGAATCAGTCTCGGCGATAACGGAGCTTCCTATCATAAGCTTACCCGACTCGATCCTACCCTCAAACACGTTTACGGGAGGGGTACCGAGGAACTTTGCCACGAAGAGATTACAAGGGTCATTATAAACCTCCTGGGGCTTGCCTATCTGCTGAACAACACCGTCCTTCATTACAACGATGAGGTCGGAGATGCTCATAGCCTCCTCCTGGTCATGAGTAACAAAGATGGTAGTAATACCCGTCTCGCGCTGAATACGGCGAATTTCCTCACGGGTCGCAAGACGAAGTCTTGCATCAAGATTGGAAAGAGGCTCGTCAAGTAAAAGTACACGGGGCATCTTGACAAGAGCACGGGCTATGGCAACTCTCTGCTGCTGACCTCCCGAAAGCTCAGAGGGCTTTCGGTCCATAAGCTCCTCTATCTGCACCATCTTTGCTGCCTCAAAGGCCTTATCTGCCATCTCCTGCTTTGTCAGCTTGTCCTTACCGCGAAGATTCTCCAGTGGGAAGGTTATATTCTGCTTTACGGTAAGGTGAGGATAGAGTGCATAGTTCTGAAACACCATACCTACACCGCGATTCTCGGGAGGGAGGTTCGTTACGTCGTCATCACCGAAAAATATTTTGCCCGAGGTAGGCTTTAAAAGTCCGCAGATAAGCGAAAGAGTAGTGGACTTTCCGCATCCCGAGGGTCCTAAAAGTCCTATAAGCTTACCGTCGGGTATCTCGAAATTAAAATCAGAAACCGCAATTACCTCAGAGGGATTCTTTTTCGAACGTGACGGAAATTTTTTTGTGAGATTCTGAAGTGTTACTTTCATTTTTCTTACCTTCACCGTAAAATTTATTTATAATGCTCTGTACAAACCGACAGGAATATGTCCCGGAGTCTCCAGAAAAAGATATAAGCATAATGCATCGGCATCGCTTTGTGAAACCTCATACCTTATAAGCGCAGTATCTCTTGAGGGCATGGTCTGTACGAACAAAAGCTTACAGCCATACTCCTGCGCCGCACAAATTACTCTCGGCAGCTGTCTTGAAGCATCACTTAATATAAATTCAAATTCCCTGCTTTCCCCTTCCTTTTTAGGGAAACAGATATTACTTTTTGAGAGCAGAACGAATCTGTTTTCACTGTCATCAGTTATAGAATGAACCTCACAAGACAGAGCTATCTTCATTTCATAACGCATTATAAGCTCTAAAAAATGAAGCATCAGTCCGTTACGGCTCGATGACAGCGGAAGTATGGCATGATCCGCCCTCGAATAGTATACGTCCTCAAGAGCGCTCTCAAAATTATCGGCGTAATATACCTGTGCACGTTCAAATTCCTTTGAAAAGTGCTCAAAGGCAATATCTGAAAGTGCATTCTTAACATAAACCACCGTAACCTCCGAGCTGTTGGGTCGAAGCTCTAAAAGTCTCTCGGAGATGCGGGGTGATTTTTCGCAAATATAACCGCAAAGAGTAATACGTTCTCTATGATCAAGGGGTACGCAAAGCTCTGAATAGTCTCTGCGAAACAGTTCTGCCTCATCGCTGTCCGAGGTCTTGGGGATAATAGTACTCAGCCCGTAGGCAAGCTCTCTCAAATGAGCTCTTGTCTTTGTGTCAAGAGAAGCGATCTGGTCTCGAGATCTGTCGAGATTACCGATACATATCCCGGCATATCTGTCTATATTATCCATCAGAGCAGCTTTTCAAGTAAGCTGTAGCTTGACTTGAGGAACTCGTTCATTTCGGTATCGCTGAGAGGTCTCTGAGAGAGAAGTGCCAGCGTATATACCTGCTTTGCTATAGCTTCATCCTTGTTATCAAGAAGCTTCTTGATAACTGCATTTGAGGGATTAAGGACAAGGGTGGATTCGTTTGGAATAGGAGGCATCTTACCGTCCATCGAGTACATACGCATCATATCCGCAAAACGTCTTGATTCCTCGGAAATGTTTATAACTGCGGGAACAGAACTGTCCTTTAAGCTTTCAAACTTAACGGTAATTCCCTCGCCAAAGCTCTTAAAGATATTGGAAAGCTCCTCATCCTCAACAACCTCACCGTCACCCTTAAGGCTTTCGTCAAGCTCGGAGTCAACTCTCTTGAATCGGATATCTTTATCCTGTTCCAAAAGGGGCATGATCTGTGTATCGATACCTCGATCAAGAAGTGCAACCTTGATACCCATATCGTTATACATCTTGATATACCATGCAGAGGAAACCTTATCATTTGCATAGTAGATAACCTTTTCATGCTTTTCTTTAGCTTCCTCAAGATATTCGTCGATCGTTACGTGGCCGCCGTCGGTAAGCTCCATTAAAAGAGAACCCTTCACCTTGTCGTAGAACTTCTGATCACGAAGGCAGGCAAATTCGCAGAATATCTTCATATCCTTCCACATTTCCTCATAGCTTTCACGTTCGGTATTGTAGAGAGAATTGATCTTATCCGCAACCTTCTTTGAGATATGTGTTGCCATGCGCTTGATATACTGGGAGTTCTGCATATAGCTTCTGGAAACATTCAGAGGAAGCTCAGGGCAGTCGATAACACCCTTAAGCATAAGCAGATATTCGGGAAGAACCTCCTTGATGTTATCGGAAACAAACACCTGATTGTAATAGAGCTTTACCTGACCCTCGATATTATCATAGTTCTGATTCAAACGGGGGAAGTAAAGTATACCCTTGAAGTTAAGGGGATAATCCGCATTTATATGAATATGGAAAAGGGGATCGCGATAATCGGAAAATACCTTGTTATAAAATTCGGTATATTCCTCCTCAGTGCAATCGGAGGAAAGCTTCTGCCAGAGGGGGTTAGTATCATTTATCGCCTTAACCTCCATATCTTCCTTATCATCAGAGCAGGAGAGGAATATCTCTACAGGCATAAAGGAGCAATACTTATTAAGTATCTCGGTGAGAGTGGAACGATTGAGAAAATCATTTTCATCATCATTGAGATACATGATAATATCGGTACCTCTGCCCTCTTTTTCATAGTTTGAGGTTATCTCGTACTGACCCGATTCATTACCTACCCATTTCACCGCAGGTGCATCGGTAAAGGACTTGGTTATAACCTCCACTTTGTCGCTTACCATAAATGCAGAGTAGAATCCGAGACCGAAGTGACCGATAATGCCGTTATCCGCACCGTCGTCACCCTCGTACTTTTCAATAAATTCAAGCGCACCGGAAAGGGCGATATTACAGATATATCTCTGTACCTCCTCTTCGGTCATACCGATACCGTTATCGGATACGGTGAGAGTACCTGCATCCTTATCTGCGGTAACAGTTATCTTATAATCCTCGTCGATATCATGTACCTGACCGAGAGAGGTAAGTCTCTTTAGCTTGGTGACAGCATCACAAGCATTAGAAACTATTTCACGAAGAAAAATCTCCTTTTCGGAATAAAGCCATTTTTTGATTATGGGAAATAAATGCTCGGTTTCAACACTTATTCCGCCTTTAGTTACTTTTTCGTCCATTTATATTACTTCCTTAAAAAAATTTTTTATTTATCTATTTTTTTCATCCATTTACCGTAGTTGACCTTCCAAAAGGCAATAAAGCACTTGAAAATCTGATCGCATTTAAGACAGATAAAGGTGACCACATGAGGCCACTTAAACACAAATGCCGAAAGGAAGGAGAGAGGAAGAACCACGCACCACATAAAAATGGTATCAACCTTGAAAACAAAGGCTGTATCTCCGCCCGAGCGCACGATTCCGGTATGAACTGCGTTCTGATATGCAGTGCCTATAACGGTAACGGTCAGCACCAGCATAAACTGATTGGAGAGATGGCTTGCCTCGGGAGAAACGTTATAGAGTGCGTTTATCGGTCCACGCAGGAAGAAGATAAGCGCTGATGTCACTACACCTATACCCATAAAGAGCAGCTGAAAGGTTCTTGAATAGAGGGGCAGACGTAATATCTTACGTTCACCTATGGTCTTACCGATCATAACCGCAGTTGCGGTAGCGGAAGCATAGGTAACAACGGTGATGACCGAGAATACCGTGGATGCGATAGAATTTGCAGCTATTGCTTCCTTGGTGGTATGACCGAGAATTGCGGTCTGAAGCATCTGAGCAAAGCCCCAGAGCACACCCGAGAAGAATACGGGGGCACCTGTCTTGAAATAGGTCTTAAAGAGCGCCTTATCAAAGGGAATAAGCTCCTTTAACTTAAGCTTTATCTTCTTGTCTATACCGAATACATATACACATACTACCGAAAGCTCAAGGGCTCTTGCGATAAGGGTCGCATATGCCGCACCGCGTACACCCATGGCGGGACAGCCTAATTTGCCGTAGATCATTATATAGTTCAATATAAGATTGGTAATAAGGGCAAAACTGGAGCTGGCAAAGCCGATAAGTACAGTTTCCACGCTTCGAAGCATTGAAAGCATTGCTTGAGTGAAGGCAAAAATGGGATAGGTAAACACCATTATCTTAAGGTATGCCATGCCCTCTGCGATAATGTCCTCACTGTTGGAAAGCAGAGACAGTACACCGTGAGGCATGATGAAGCAAATAGTAAACAGCACCATAGATACGGCAACCGCAACCTTGGAGGATATAGCCGCCATGCTCTTTACACCGCCGATACGTCCCTCACCCCATGCTCTTGCACTGAATATCAGCGAGCCCTCAACGATACCTGTAACAGACATCTGCAGAAGATACTGTATTTGATTCACCAGAGCAACGCCTGACAGTGCATCCTCACTGTAACGACCTACCATAACGCTGTCGGTTATATTGACCAGATAAACGATAACGTTCTGAAGTGCTATAGCCAACGTAAGGGAGATAAAGGTTATGTAGAATTTTTTCTTTTTAACTAAAAAAGACATAAAACCATCTCTTTTCCGTCTTAAAGGGGCGCAATGCGCCCCTTATAGGTTTAGTTATTTTCTCTGTAGTAGTTGATAAGACAGCCGCACTTGATGATGGTCTTTTCATCATCGGTAAGGGGAGCCATCTTGAGTACAAACTCCGTTGAAGTTCCATTGGGAGTAATAGCCCAAGCCTCAAACTCAAGTTTGCCCTCTGCTACACCCGACTTAACGCCCTTAACGAGGATGTAGTCACCAACCTTGAAGGGAACGTTTTCGTCCTCGAAGAGGAAGGGTAACATACCCCAGTTAATGAGGTTACTGCGGTAACGCTTGGTTGCGTATTCGATAGCAATATTTGCAAGACCGCCTAAAACTCTCTGGCAGGATGCAGCCTGCTCACGGGCTGAACCGTCACCGGGTCTTCTTGCATATACAACAGAAGCTATCTCAAGCTCAGCGGGATCAACATCACATCTCTTAACTGCATTTGCAACAGTTTCGGAAATTTCGCCCTTCTTGAAATTCTTAGCTCTGCCTACATATTCGGGATCCTTTCTGGAAAGAGCGAAGGTAGAGAGCTTCTCGGGATTGGAACGGTAAGAGGAGGTTTCCCCTGAGGGGATAAGCTCGTCGGTGGTGGTTACATCATCTGTAATAAGGGATGCAACACCGAGAAGAATGTTTTCGGAAAGCTCGGGCTGTGCGGGCCAGTCTGTAATGTTAGGACCGAACTTAAGCTCTGCTTCGCTATCTGCCTTGCCGTAGCCGAAGTAGCAACGGTTGCGGTAGATGGTATCGTCAAAGTGATAGTTAGGTGTGGTGTAATCGATATCGAGCTCGGTAGCCGCTGTTACCTTACCGCCGTTAACTGCGGAAGCCGCAATAGAGCGAGCGTCCATAAGAGCAACGAATGCACTCTGACCGTCACCGGGCTTGGAGCCTTCGCGGTTGGGGAAGTTACGTGTAGTATGACGAAGTGAAAGTCCCTTGTTGGGGGGAACGTCACCTGCACCGAAGCAAGGACCGCAGAATGCAGATCTAACTGTTACGCCACGCTCAAGCATGGTAGCAACAACGCCGTTCTTGGTAAGCTCGAGGAATGCGGGCTGGCTTGCGGGATATGCGGAGAGTGCAAACTCGTCTGCACCTACCCAGCCTGTTTTAAGAATATCAGCTGCAGCGCACATATTGTCAAAGGTACCGCCTGCACAGCCTGCGATAACACCCTGAACTGCCTGCACGCGTCCGTCGGGAGTAATGTTCTTAATAAGGTCGTCAAGACCGTTTTCGTGAAGGATATCCTTTGCATTAGCATTGAATTCCTTAATTGTGTAAGCGTTGCTGGGATGGAAGGGGAGTGCGATCATACACTCAACCTTGGAGAGGTCAACCTCAACCATTCCGTCGTAAGCTGCAACCTCACCGGGAGCCATTTTCTTATAATCCTCGGGACGGTTGTGCATCTCAAAATATTTCTGTGTCTTTTCATCTGTCATCCAGATAGAGGAAAGACAGGTTGTTTCTGTGGTCATAACGTCGATGCCGTTACGGTATTCGATGGGAAGGTTAGCGATACCGTCGCCAACGAACTCCATAACCTTATTCTTAACAAAGCCGTTCTTGAACACAGCCTTGATGATAGCAATTGCAACGTCCTGAGGACCAACGCCTGCCTTGGGAGAGCCTGTAAACTTGATAGCTACAACCTCGGGGCAGTTGATGTCGTATGTTCTACGGAGAAGCTGCTTTACAAGCTCGGGACCGCCTTCACCGATAGCCATGGTGCCAAGCGCACCGTATCTGGTGTGGCTGTCAGAGCCGAGAAGCATCTTACCGCAACCGCTCATCATCTCACGCATATAACTGTGGATAACTGCCTGATGTGCGGGAACATAGATGCCGCCGTATTTCTTTGCGGCAGAAAGACCGAATACGTGGTCGTCCTCGTTGATGGTACCGCCTACTGCACAAAGGCTGTTATGACAGTTTGTGAGAACGTAAGGAAGGGGGAACTCTGTGAGTCCGCTCGCTCTTGCTGTCTGGATGATACCAACGTATGTAATATCGTGGGACGCCATAGCGTCGAATCTGATCTTTAATTTTTCCGCATCTCCTGAGGTGTTATGTGCCTGCAGGATACCGTATGCCATGGTATTCTTTCTTGCTTCTTCGTATGCAACGGTGGGATTCTCGATAACCTCTAAGCCGTTCTTAAGCCATACCTTTTCGTTTGTAAGCTTAACCATTGTAAACCTCCGATTGTTACTATATTATAATCATTAATTAAATATTATATCATCTTGTTTTATCTATGTCAATATTTCAAGAAAATCTATAGTTATCAAAGCTCATAAAAATCTTCGCCGCCTGTGCTCTTGTAACCGTCATTTTGGGTGAGAAGGTCAAAGAATCGGATGAGGTAGAGGACATAAGTCCGAAGGACACCGCAAAGGCCGTCTCCTTCTTCGCCCAGGAAGCGATATCCGAATGATCGCTGTATCTGTTCATATCATAGGATGGTGTAACGTTCAACCCCTTTGCCTCGGAAAAGCGATAGAACATAACACACAGCTCCTGACGGGTGATGCTTCTTCCGACACCGAATGCACTTCCGTCGTCAACGCCCTTGACGTAACCGCATTTGGCTGCCCAGTTAACAGAGGCTGAATACCATGCAGAGCTCTTTACGTCTTTAAACGAACCGTTTTTATACTTCGAGAGATCAGCGTCTGCGACCCTTGCCAACATCACAACGAACTGCTCTCTGGTGAGAGTATGGGAAGGGGCAAAAAGTCCCTCTCCGGTTCCCGTAATATAGCCTTCGGTTATACAGTATTTTGCACCCTCGTAATACCAAGCGGATTCATTTATATCACTCATTATTTTCGGTATTTCGGTGTGAAGCATCTCCTCGCCGCACATAACACAGCGTGCCATCTTCATTCCGACAGAATCCTTGGTAGGCTCAAGGGTGACAAAAAAGTCCGAGGCGACGTGATCCGTCCTTTCTAACTTCTTCGTATAGGCAGCACCGCAGTAGCAGCGATAGGTCATTTCACCCTCACTTGTACAGGTAGCTTCTACACCGCTCTGTGCCTTATAGCTGTGGAAATGCTCGTCCGAGAGAAAATACTCCGCCTCTCGCCTTCTTCTTTCAACCAAGCCGGGAATAACCTCGCCTCCCGCATGAATATACTGTCCGAATGCAGCAGAAATCTCCTCGGCAGTATATTTCTCTATACCGTTGATAAGATAATCGGCAAGTGTGGAACCGTTAGTCCACTTACTGCCTATATTGTAGGTCAGACTCACAAGGGCATCAAACTGATTCTGGGTAAGAAGGATTCCGTTATAGCTGAGAAAGGAATTGACCGATAATTCATAGCTCACTACTTCACGGCGAAGAAGTGCCTCTGCCTCCTCCTCGGTTATACCGTCGGGATATTCTCCCTCCTCACACCGTGTACCGTAGCCTATTGTCCATTGAGAATAATCCCAGTATGCAAATTTTGAAAATCCCTCAAAGCCCTTTATAAGATCAAGTCCGCTTTCACTTGTCTCATATACCTCTCCATCGAGATAAACAAGATATCTTAGACTGCACCAGCCTGTTTTTCCGTTCCATACCGCCTTGCCCCAACCGTCCTTTATCTCTGTGACCTCGATTTCATCACCGAAATGAAGCGTAGTTATCACAGCTCCGCTGACAGGCTGAGCTCTGAAATTGAGGGAGTCGGCAATGACCTTGTATCTGCCGAGTCCCCGAGCCGAAGAACCGATAGTAAAGCACGAAAAACAGAAAATTATCGCTAACAGTAATGCAATAGACCTTTTCACGTTGCTCTCCTTATCCTTTAACCTTAATGGCATTGGCGAGGACGGCAAAATCCTCAAGGGAAAGCTTCTCGCCCCTTATATCTGCGGCAAAGCCGCAGGACGTAACAAGCTCTGTTATCTGTTCCTTGTTAAGGTGCGAAAATTCACTTCCCAAAGAATTGACCAGAGTCTTTCTTCTCTGCGAGAAGGCACCCCTTATCACTCTCATCAGGGTATCTCGATCGCAGTCAACGGGGGGAGTATCGTACAGATCTATCCTCATCACGGCAGAATCTACCTTGGGTTTGGGGATGAAGTTTCCCGCCGATACGTCAAAGAGCTTGTGACATTCGCCGTAATAGGAAAGGGCTGCGGTGATAGCACCGTAATCACCCTTGCCCGGCTGTGAGCAAAGGCGGGTAACTACCTCCTTTTGTATCATAACGGTTATACTCTCAAAGCCCGCACCGCTTTCCGCCAAAGCCATAATAACGGGAGTTGTTATATAATAGGGCAGATTTGCACAAACGCTGACACTCTTGCAGTCGGCAAACTGCTCTCTTATAAGCTCCTTGATATCAAGCTTAAGCACGTCGTTATTGATAATTGTCAGATTGTCAAATTCAGCGGTATTCTCCTTTAAAAGCGGAATGATCGTATCATCGATCTCAACTGCACATACCTTCTTGGCATATCTGCATAGCTCTGCGGTAAGGACACCGAGTCCGGGTCCTATCTCAAGAACACCCTCTGCGGCATTTTCCGCTATTCTCTCGACGACCATAGGATTGGTAAGAAAATTCTGTCCGAATTTCTTTTTGAAATTGACCCCGTGAGCCTCCATTTGCGATTTTATGTACGATATATCAGTCAGCCTCATAATTTTCTCCATATATTATTTATAATCCAATAATAGCATATATAAATATGCGGGGTCAAGCGGAAATTGTTAAATGTTTGCTTGACAAACGAAAGATTTGGTGTTATAATCTTATTCGGTATGCTTGAGTGGCGCAGTTGGTAGCGCAATTGATTCGTAATCAATAGGTCGAGGGTTCGAGTCCCTTCTCAAGCTCCAAAAAAAGAAGTAACCTTTGTCTACCAAAAGTTACTTCTTTTTTTCAAGTATTATTTCAGATACAACTCATCGCAATGCAGGAACGCGTTTGCATTGATAACGGAGGTCATGGGGATCTCAACCGAAGCACCGCATTTTTCACAGAAGATCTTAACTGTATCGTATTCGGGTGCTACGAACTCAAAGCTGTAGGAGGACTCCTCGTCATCTTCACAGTTACAGTGAATGTTACCCTCGTCCTTAAGCTCTATAAGCATAAAGCGTAAAACCTCTTCTATCATAGGATCATCGATAAGATCGTAGGTATTATCTCTGTGAAGCGCATCAAGATCGGTAACTCCTGCCTCCTCGAACATACCGAGCAGCATAGATTCGTTTTCCTTCAACGCCTCGATAACTGCATCCTTTTCTCCTATAAAGCAAAGCTCAAGACCTGTGTAGGTACATCCGAGACGAAACACTTCCTTACCGAAGAAGAGGTTCTTGGAAACGGTAAAGCTGTGCGGCTTGGGACAGATAATACAGGGAACGGTAAGCCTTACCTTATCGTCCTTATTATACGTCAGCATAAGCTCGCTCTTACCGCAGTCACATTTAAGCTTTATCATATCTCCGCTGAGGGCAAAAATACCCACCATGCTTATTATTCCCTTTCCGCAATGGGGACAGCGGTACGCAACCGCAGTTTCTTTGGTATCAAGAATCATAGTATTATCCTTTCAGTCATTTCAACAATTCAGAGGCGGGCAAAAGATCCTTGTCGGGCTTGTCATCCTCGGGAAGCTCTTTTTTAAACTTATATTCGTTTCTCGGCATCTGAGAGTTATACATCGGAAGCTCCGCAAGAGACTTTTCGGGGTACTCTCCATCCTTTATATCCTTGGTAAAGTAGATACGGATGCCGACCTCGTCAAGCTTGATGACAGACAGATCCTCTACAACAATACGGTAATAGGTATATCTTCCCTTGACCGTCTTTCTGTACTCAAAGTCAGTATAGAGCTTCCCCGTATTGTCCACCAACGCAAAGGTGAAGTTGTCGTCTTCCGTGTCTAATTTTAAACCGTAATCATAGTTAAGATTTTCTATAGTGCTCTTATTGTACCGAACCGTCATCTGCCACTGAGATACCGTTGGCATATATCTTATTTTTGAAACCGAAAAATATCCGTCCTCGGTAAAATAATGATCCTCATAAGCCTTATAATACTCTACCCTGAAGCCGTCGGGGTTATTCCTGTATTCATCAAGCGCCTTTTCGGTCCATACGATATCGCTTATCTCTCCGTCCGCATCTACGATAGACATAACACCCACAAGAACACAGAGACCTATTCCTATAAGACATATAATAAAGCTTATAAGCTTTCCTACCGTAAACTTTTTGTTTTCTTCCATGAAAAAACCTCGCAAATTACTCAAACACCTTCAATAGTGTTATTCTACCACAAAAAATTATAACAATCAAGTAAAAAATTAATACTATATTATTGAAAAGCCCCATTTTATATGGTAAAATATTAATTACAAGTAAATATTTTATAATTAAGGACAAAATCATGGAATATCAGATCTCAAATAAGCTTAAAAATATGAAGCCCTCTGCCATCCGTGAGATATTTAAAAGTCTCACCGATCCTTCTATAATCGCCTTTGCCGCAGGAAATCCCGCCGCAGAGTCCTTTCCCGTCGAGGCTATAGCAGAGCTCTCCAATAACATTCTCACTCAGAAACCCATAACCGCACTTCAGTACGGTATCACCGAGGGTTATCCGCCGCTTCGCGAAGCAATGGCCAAGCGTCTCTCCGACAAATTCGGTATCGGCAGACCCGGAGATATGACCATAGTCGTATCAGGCGGTCAGCAGGGACTCGAGCTTACCTGCAAGACTCTCTGTAATGAGGGCGATACGGTATTGGCAGAGGATCCTTCCTTCATTGGCGCGCTTAACTGCTTCCGTTCCAACGGTGCTGTAGTCAAGGGTGTTCCCATGAACGATGACGGAATCGACACTGCACTTCTTGAAAAGGCGTTGAAGGAAGATCCCAAGGTCAAGATGCTCTATCTCATCCCCACCTTCCAGAATCCCACAGGACGTACCATGTCTTTAAAGACAAGATGCGAGGTATATGAGCTTGCCGTACGCTACGGTGTAGTTATCCTCGAGGACAATCCCTACGGTGAGCTTCGCTTCGAGGGAAAGGAGCTTCCCACCTTTAAATCAATGGATACCGAGGGTATAGTAGTTTACTGTTCCTCTCTTTCAAAGGTTCTCTCCTCGGGTATGCGTATCGGATTCCTCACAGGTAACGAGGTGCTTATGCAGAAGATAGTCGTAGCAAAGCAGGGAGAGGACGTTCATACTACCATGCTTCCTCAGATGATCTGTGCAGACTATATGGCGAAGTACGATACGGACAAGCATATCGAGGGTATCCGTGCTCTCTACCGCCGTAAATGCGGTATAATGCTTGATGCACTTGACAAATACATGCCCGATTGTGTAAAATATACTCGTCCCGAGGGAGGTCTCTTTCTCTGGTGTACACTTCCCGCAGAGATCGATCTCGACACATTCGTAAAGGAAGCTCTCAAGCGCAAGGTTGCCGTAGTTCCCGGAACTGCATTTAACTGCGATCTTTCCGCTTATTCCGATTCCTTCAGAATGACCTATGCTACTCCCACAGAGGAGCAGATAGTTGAGGGCATCAAGATCTTAGGCGAGCTTGTAAAAGAATTTATCAATAAATGAAAGGTGCCTTACGGCAGACATAACAATGGACAAGAAAACAATTTTCTCCGGGGTTCAACCCAGCGGAATACTGACAATAGGAAATTATCTCGGAGCTATAAAGAACTGGGGCGCATTCCAGGAGGAATGTAACTGTATCTTCTGCGTTGTAGACCAGCATGCTATCACAGTACGCCAGGTTCCCGCAGACCTTCGCCGCAGAACATATGAAACGCTCGCGATATATATCGCTTGCGGAATCGACCCCGAAAAGAGCACTCTCTTCGTACAGAGCCACGTTTCGGGTCATGCGGAGCTGGCATGGGCGCTTAACTGCTTTACCATGTACGGCGAGCTCTCCAGAATGACACAATTCAAGGATAAAAGCAAGAAGAATGCAGACAATATCAATGCAGGTCTCTTTACCTATCCCGTGCTTATGGCATCCGACATTCTTCTCTATCAGACCGACCTCGTACCCGTGGGTCAGGATCAGATGCAGCATATCGAGCTTGCGCGCGATATAGCAAACCGCTTCAACACGGTATTTTCTCCTACCTTTACCGTTCCCGAGGGCTTTATCCCGAAGACCGGTGCAAGAGTAATGAGCCTCTCTGAGCCTACAAAGAAGATGAGTAAATCTGACGAGAACGTGAACGGCTTCGTTTCCCTTCTTGATGATAAGGATACCATCATTCGTAAGTTCAAGAGGGCGGTAACCGACTCCGATACAGTGGTTTGTCGCGGCGATGAAAAATACGGAATCAACAACTTAATGAACATATACTCCTGCTTTACAGGGAAGACCGACGAGGAAATCGTCCGTGAATTTGAGGGCAAGGGATACGGCGACTTTAAGCTTGCAGTAGGCGAAGCCGTTGCTGACGGACTTGCTCCCATTCAGGCAGAATTCAATAAGCTGATGGCTGATAAGAGCTATCTCGAGGCTATAATGAAGAACGGTGCTGACACTGCTAACCGCATGGCGCAAAAAACTCTTTCAAAGGTTTACAGAAAGTTAGGCTTCGTTGGCAGACTCTAAGGAGGAAACTATGGATTATAAAATTGTAGTGTTCGGTTTGGCGGCAATGCTCTGTGCAGCCCTTATATCCTTTGCCACTACCCCTGCAGTCCGCGTACTTGCACACAAGCTGAAAGCTATAGATATTCCTATCGACAACCGCCGTATGCATAAAAAGCCTATCCCTCGTCTCGGCGGTCTTGCGATATATTTAGGCTTCGTCCTTACAACCCTCATATTTTCTCAGGAATTCACACCTACCGTGATCACAATACTTTTAGGCGGTACGGGCATAGTGCTTCTCGGAATGCTCGATGACATCTTCCGTCTTAAGGCTTCCATAAAATTTATCGTGCAGATAGGACTTGCCTTCATTGCCGTTAATCAGGGTATAACCGTAGAAAGAATATTCTGGTTCGGCAAGGAGATCCCCTTCGGCGGATGGTCGATTCCAATAACAATATTATGGATAGTCGGTCTCACTAACGCTATTAATCTTATCGATGGTCTTGACGGCTTATCCTGTGGTGTTTCCGCGATCTCGGCAGCATCCCTCCTGCTCGTTTCGATACTTATGGGTGAGAGCCATGCGGCAACGCTCCTTATGGCTGTACTTGTGGGTGCCTGCGTTGGATTTCTTCCTTTTAATCTTAATCCGGCAAAGATATTCATGGGTGATACGGGTGCACTCTTCCTCGGATATACGCTTTCGGTTATATCTATTGAGGGAGTTCTGAAAATGCATACTCTTGTATCATTCGTGATCCCGATACTTATATTCGCATTTCCGATCTTTGATACGGCATTTGCATTTACAAGAAGAATCTTACACGGTAAATCACCATTCTCTCCCGACAGAGGACATCTGCATCACAGACTTATCGATATGGGGCTTAACCAAAAGCAGACTGTAGCGATCCTCTACGCAGTATGTGCTATCCTCGGTCTCTCCGCTATAATGTTTACAAGCGAAAGACTTCTCAGAGCAGGTGCACTTATACTTCTCGCGATAGCGCTTCTTATTATCAATTTCCGCCTCTTTAAGAATCCCAAGACAAGAGAGCAGGCGGGTATAGACGATATGATGAGGCATCCCGAAAACAAAGAAAAATAATAATTAAGAGACTGCCATGGCAGTCTCTTAATTTATAAATTCATTGTTGATCTCTTTTTGCATAAATTCGGCAAGCTCTTCACCATACAGTCCCATATTGACAGCGAGAACCAGCTTCATATATGCCGCTTCAAGGGTCATATCAAGGGGTATCATACCACCCATCTCCACCGCATCCGAGGTGGAGGAATATTTGTCATCACCGTTTTTACAGCAGGCGATAAACATGGGTATCCCCCTCTGCATACATTCAATACCCAGGGTAAGGGCCGAGCCTGAGTTATATCCGCCTACACAAAGCGTTCCCGAATGATAGCTTCCGTGAAGCACAGCCGATATACCGTCAAGCCTTGTATCAGAATAATCAATACCCACATAGGGGAATATGAGCTTTATCCTTTTGGCAAAAAGCCTTTCGGGAATTTCTATAGCCTTCCACGATCTGTTCTTTGAAAGATTTCTGCAATCCTCAAAGATATATTCATCATCATGATAAAACACTTTATCTCTCGATGCATTATAAAAATCATTTGAATAATTCTCGCATTGCATAAGGGTAGAGGCAAGATGGATATATATATTCCCGTCATCGTTTCGGTAGGGTACATAAATGTTAGGCGCAATGCCGTCAAGGATAAGCTCAACTGCTGCCTTGAAATTATCAATGGCATTGCTGTCCGCATCAAGTACGGGGGACTTTGCCGAAACAAGCATCATGGGAACACAAGTATCATAAAAAACAAAGGAAAAAAGCGCCGCCGTATATGCAAGGGTATCTGTGCCATGAAGCACAATTACTCCTGCGTATTCATCCAAATCAACACTTTTAAGCTTTGCAATTATCTTCGATAGCTTTTCAAGGGTCATATTCTCACTCAAGGTCTCAAAGCCGAGGGGCAGATCCACAAAAAGGTTTTCTCTGTCCGCATATTTTGAATTGCTTTTTTCAAAGGCTTCAAAAAGTATTCTTTTTGCATTCCCCACATCCACCTCGCGGTGGTTTTTTTCGGGATTGTGGATGGAACCTATCGTTCCCCCCGTGTGTAAAACTAAAATCTTTTCACTATTCATTATTCACTATTCTCTATTCACTAAATATTATTAACCCATCAGCCGTAAATATCCGAAATAAGTATAATGGTTGTAAATACAAAACACAAACCACATTTAGGTAAATCATAGCATATAATCGGCATAAAGTCAATCGGGAACCAAGCTCCGATAAAAATATTTCTGTTAAAAATACAGAATAATAAATATGTTTTGAAGAATAAAAAAGCGGGCGCCGGCCCGCACCGAATGATCGGGTATGGACCGAGCATAATGCCGTTTCTTCAGTGCCCGAAATAACGCAATTTCCTATTATATAAAAAAATCTCTTTCGCCTTTCAGCGAAAGAGATTTTACATTACGCTTTATTTATACATTCAATAAGGATCTCACGGAGTACCTGAGGGTTACAGTTACCCTTAAGCTCCTTCATACACTTGCCGAAGAGAGCCATGAGAGCCTTTTCCTTACCGCCCTTGAAGTCGGCAACAGACTTAGGATCTGCATCAACCACAGCCTTAACAACCGCTTCGATAGCACCGGTATCGTTAGAAACGATAAATCCGTTCTTCTCTGCATACGCAAGGGGATCGATATCCTCTTCAAACATAGCGTCAAGTATCTTCTTTGCGTTAGCACGGCCAACCTTATCCTCGGAAACGAGCTTAATAAGCGCACCGAGAGCCTTGCCGTTGATCTTAAGCATATCCGCAGTTTCCTGACGGCGGTTGAGAGCCTTTGCACAGTCGGAAATGATCCAGTTTGCAGATTCCTTTGCCATTCCGCTTTCAGCCAAAGCGGCCTCGAAGCAATCGCAGTATGCCCTACTCTGGGTGAGCTGATCTGCATCATATTCGCTAAGACCGAGCTCCTCGATATACTTAGCCTTCTTAACCTCGGGAAATTCGGGAAGAGATGCCTTGATAGAATCAAACCATTCATCATCAATAACAACAGGCATAATATTGGGGTCGGGGAAATAACGGTAATCGCCCGCTGTTTCCTTAGTTCTCATAGCATAGCTCTTGCCTTTAACGTCATCCCAACGGCGGGTCTCCTGAACGAGCTCCTCGGTGTGGTTTTCCAGAGCATCAATATGTCTTGCGACCTCATAGTCTATCGCTCTTTCGATAGCGGAAAGAGAGTTCATATTCTTCATCTCGGTACGAACACCGAGCTTATCGCTGCCCTCGGGACGGATGGAAAGGTTTACGTCACAACGCATAGAGCCCTGCTCAAAGCGGCAATCGGAAACCTTAGCAAAACGAAGAAGGTCACGAAGTCTTTCAAGATATGCAAGAACCTCCTCTGCACTTGAAAGGTCGGGCTGGCTTACTATCTCGATAAGAGGTACACTGGTTCTGTTGTAGTCAACAAGGGAGGTATCCGTCCAGTCGTCATGAACGAGCTTACCTGCGTCCTCCTCCATGTGTATCTGCTTGATACGAATGAATTTTTCGCCCTTGGAGGTATTGATCTTAACCTTACCGTTTACACAGATAGGAGCAAACCACTGTGTGGTCTGATAAGAACAGGGAAGGTCGGGATAATAATAGCTCTTCTTATCAAAGGTAGTAGTTCTGTTGATATCGCAGTTAAGCATCATACCTGCGGTCATACCGAGGTCAACAACGTGCTTATTTACGATGGGAAGCATACCGGGCATACCACAGCATGCAGGGCAAACATGATCGTTCTGTTCTGCGCCAAACTTTGCAGAGCATGAGCAGAAGATCTTAGACTCGGTGGCAAGCTCAACGTGAACCTCCAGACCGATGACGGTTTCGTATTTCATTTATTTGCCCTCCTTTTCGTATTTTTCTGCGAGGTCAAGCAATGCATTCTCGGAGAATGCCTTACCTACAAGCTGCACACCGCCAACTACGACTGCGGGAAGACCTGTGATCATAGCGGGAGCGGTGAAGCGGTTTTCCTTAAAGGAAATATATCTGTCAGCTTCAACATCAGCCATTGTATATTCATTTTTAGAAGCAACAGGTATAAGAACTGCATCATATTCTGCAAAGAGAGATGCAAAGTATTCAGAGATAACACGGCGAACACGAAGACCCTTATCATAAACCTTATCATAGTTACTTGTGGAAAGGGCATCGGAGCCGTAAAGAATAGCGGATTTCAAGAGCATACCGAATGCCTCTGTGCGGCTGTTGGTATAAAGCTCGTCGATATTCTTATAATTCTTGGTACGGTAACCGTACTTAACACCGTCATAACGGGAAACATTGTTGCAGAGCTCTGCACACATAAGTGCAGACCAAGCCGCAGAAGCTGCTGTTAAAACCTCCGCATCAACTACGGTTACCTCAACGCCAGCCTTTTCAAGGAACGCCTTGAAAGCATCAACCTTGGAAGCATCAGCGGTATCGCAAAGGGACTTTGCGATAGCAACCTTCTTTATGGGTGCAAATTCTGCACCGCTCTTAATAAGAGCACACTTTTCATCTGCATGCATGGTGCCGTCCTTGCAGTCATAGCCTGCAACGGTATCAAGAAGCTCGTGAGCCTGAGCCACGGTCTTTGCCATAACGGATACTGTTTCACCCGAGCAAGCCGCAGGGATAGTTCCGTATCTTGAAACTGTACCGTAGGTAGGCTTAACAAGAACGAGATCGGAGAATGCCGCGGATCTCATATTAGCACCGTTTACCTCAAGCACAACCGCACCGCTGACATCCTCGTTTTTAACGATAACGGATGCCGCATTGGTGAGCTTACCGTCAACTTCTGTGGCACCAAAATAAGAGCTTTCACCTGCAAGGTCTATCGCAAGCTCGCCTACATTAGCCTTGCCGCTAACGGTATAGCCTGCGCCTTCAAGCTTTTCTACAACCTCTGCCGCAAAAAGGCTCTTATAACCTTCAAGCATTTTAGAACCTGCGGTGGTGGCGAGGTCTTTGGTTAATATCATATCGTCTACCACAACGTTCTTTGCTGCAGCAGAGTCCTTCTTATCAATATATAAATTCATAGTTAGCTCCTCCTTTACTCAACCAAACGGGGTACCTGCCAGTAGCCGTCCATAGTTTCGGGAGCTCCTGCCTGAAGCTCATCACGGGTAAAGTTCTTCTGCATAACATCTTCACGAACAACGGTAAGAATAGGCATAACATGAACCATTCTTTCAACGTTTTCGGTGTCTATAGCATTAAGCTTTTCAAACTCTGCATTCTGAGCATCCATAAATGCAACTATCTCGTCACGCTGAGCGTCATCAAGAGCCAACTGATTTTCACTTTCAAGTCTTAATAATACTTCTTTAGTCATTTTATTAAAACTCCTTTCAAATTTAGATTCAGGTCTATAACCGCTTAGTCGCGAACCTTAATATGAACCTCACGGAGCTGCTGCTCAGTAACGTCACCGGGAGCACCCATCATAAGATCCTGCGCATTACCGTTCAAGGGGAATGCTATTACGTCACGGATTGTCTCTTCCTCTGCAATAAGCATTACCATTCTGTCAACACCGGGAGCCATACCTGCATGGGGAGGTGCGCCGTAGGAGAATGCGGTATAGAGTGCGCCGAACTTAGCCTTAACGTCCTCTTCACCGTAGCCTGCGATCTCAAATGCCTTTCTCATGATCTCGGGGTTGTGGTTACGAACCGCACCGGAGGAAAGCTCAACACCGTTACATACGATATCATACTGATATGCGAATATCTCAAGGGGATCCTTGTTGAGAAGAGCATCCATACCGCCTTGGGGCATAGAGAAGGGATTATGTGTAAAGTCTATCTTATTTGTTTCGGGATTGAGCTCATACATGGGGAAGTCTACGATAAAGCAGAACTCGAAGGAATCCTTATTTATTATATCCAGAGTTTCACCGAGCCATGTTCTTATTTCACCTGCAAGGCGGTTTACAACTGCGGGAGCATCACAGATAAAGAAGAGTGTTTCGCCTTCCTTGATACCAACCATCTCGGTAAGGGTCTTAGTCTGCTCCTCGTTTAAGAACTTTGCGATAGGACCCTTATACTCACCCTCCTTGAGTGTGAGGTAGCCGAGGCCCTTCATGCCGATACTCATAGCGAGCTTGAGGGAATCCTCAAAGAACTTCTTGCTTCTGTCGGAGCAGTCAGCAACGATACCGCGAACAGGCTTACCCTTGAAGAGGGGAAAGTCCACGCCTGCAAAGAACTCGGTAAGATCCTCGATCTTTAAGGGGTTACGAAGGTCGGGCTTATCTGTACCGTACTTCATCATAGCATCAGCAAAGGTGATGCGCTGGAAGGGAGGCTCAGAAACCTTCTTGTCGGAGAACTTCTTGAAGGTATTGTATACAACCTTTTCAGCAACCTCGAATACGTCTTCCTGAGTTGCGAAGGACATTTCAAAGTCAAGCTGATAGAATTCACCGGGGGAACGGTCCTGACGGGCATCCTCATCTCTGAAGCAGGGAGCAATCTGGAAATAACGGTCAAAGCCGGATGCCATAAGCAGCTGCTTGAACTGCTGAGGAGCCTGGGGAAGTGCATAGAACTTACCCTTATGCTTTCTCGAAGGAACAAGATAGTCACGAGCACCCTCGGGTGAGGAGGCTGTGAGGATGGGGGTCTGGATCTCAAGGAATCCCATCTCCTCCATCTGCGCTCTCATGTAGCTTAAGATCTTGGAACGGAGTACTATATTATTGTGGATCTTGGGATTTCTTAAATCAAGGAAACGGTACTTGAGTCTTACATCCTCACGGGTAGCGGTAGACTGGTCGATCTCAAAGGGAAGACCGAGCTGGCTGGGGCCGAGAACCTCAAGCTTATCAGCCTTAACTTCGATAGTACCTGTTTCGAGCTTTGCATTTACTGTCTCTTCATCTCTCTTGGTAACCTCGCCCTCGATGAGAACAACGGTCTCCTTTGCGATGCCTGCAAGCATAGAGTCATCGGAAAGTACGATCTGGGTTACACCGTAGTGGTCACGAAGGTCAACGAAAAGTACGCCGCCGTGGTCACGAACGGTTGCGATCCATCCGGTAAGAGTTACACGCTCGCCGATATTGGATTCTCTGAGTTCATTACAGGTATGTGTTCTTAACATAATTCTGTCCTCCAATTTATTTTGATAATATTATTAACTCTTTTTAGGGTAAAAAACAAAAAGTCTCTCGCCCCGACATGGGACGAAAGACATATCTTCCGCGATACCACCCAAATTGACTCTGCAAAGCAAAGCCCACCTCGATTTCATCTTTACGCGATGCAACGTGCGGTTCTACTCACCTTGACGGCTTTCTTCCGCAGGCTCGGAAATGTTATTCCTCAAAAGGCTCATTGCCGCACTCTCACCTGCTGCGGCTCTCTTTGAATGAGTTCCCTTTTAAGTACTGTTTTCTTCACAGCCTTTTATTCACCATGAATTATATCACACAGTTTTTTTGTTGTCAATGACTTTTTTGTGAATTCCTTTAATTTACAAATATTCATTTGATTTCATTCTCAAGGCAAGCCTGTGACACGAGTAGCCGGACGGGAATATCATTGTACTATTACTTGTTACGGCCATATCGGTAGCTAATCGATGATATAAGTTGCTGTTAATCGTACCCAAAAAAGATCATAGCGCAGCACTTATCGGGCTTATGTTCATCACAATAGTAACGTATTGTATGAATGATTATTCGATTGTCAATGAACCAGCCTGTTTACCGCATAATAAAAGTAATAGGCGAAGGATTTTCCGTTGCCCTTCACCTACTACCCCAAGCGGTGGATATCTTATTACTTTTTTTATTACGCCTCGGAGAAATCGTCCTTACCTACTCCGCAGAGAGGGCAAACGAAATCATCGGGAAGATCAGCAAAGGCTGTTCCTGCCGCAATTCCGTTATCGGGATCACCTACAGCCTCATCATATTCCCATCCACATACGTCACATACATATTTCATTTTATATTTCCTCCGTAAATTGATTATTTTTTAATGTATAGGAAATTGCTCCAATTCGGGCACTAAAGAAAAAGATTTTAGAATAGTTCAAGCCCGATCATCGCTGCGGGTCGGCGCCCGCTTTTTTATTTATTATAATACTAATGAAGGAGCAGAATATACTCTTGCCGCCAATTCCTGATTGAGCATGTAAAGGCTCTTGGGATCACCTCCGAAAAGCTCCATCTTGGAGATAAGATCGTTGGCGTTGGTTTCCTCTTCTCCCTGCTCCTTTACGAACCAGTCAAGGAACTGCATCGTTCTGAAATCTCTTACGTCATAAGCTGCACCGTAGATATCATTGATAAGTGATGTTACATACTCCTCATGCTCAAGACCTGCCTTGAGAACATCCATATGCTCATTGAACACCTTGTCGGGCTTCGCGATAGCCTCAAGGGTTACGGGCATATTCTCATTCTGGAGATATGTATAGAAGAGCATTGCGTGATCTCTTTCCTCCTGTGCCTGGATCATGTACCAGTTAGCAAAGCCGTCAAGACCCTTTGCCTTGAAGTAGTTAGAAAAATCAAGGTAGAGATATGCGGAATATAATTCCTTGTTGATCTGCTGATTTAAAAGCTCGTGTACCTTCTTGTTCATCATAATTATTTACCTCTCTTTGTTTATTTATTCTTTAATTAATTTTCAAGTATTTTTCCATCGGTGGATATAGTCACAACCTGCCAGGGAATAAATTTTCCGCTGGCCATAAGAGCTCTCTTCACCGCATTCTCAATACCGCCGCAGCAGGGCACCTCCATGCGTACCACCTTAACGCTCTTAATATTGTTATTTGAAATGATAGCTGTTAATTTATCTGTATAATCTCCCTCATCAAGCTTGGGGCAACCGATAAGAGTGATATGATTTCTGATAAAATCATTATGGAAGTTACCGTAGGCAAAGGCTGTACAATCCGCCGCTATGAGAAGATTTGCTTCGTCAAAATAGGGTGCATTTATCGGAACAAGCTTTATCTGGCAGGGCCACTGCATAAGCTGACTGGTAACAGGTACAGAAGCACAGCTGTTTGTCTCCCTCTTGATCGCCTTTGCATTCATACCGGGACATCCGCAGGGAAGCTTTTTCGGTTTTGCCTTCTCCTCCTTAGCCCTCTGCACCGCCGCCTCATCGTAAGCGGGAGCTTCTCTTTCCTCAAAGCTTATAGCATCTACGGGGCAGGCAGGAAGACAATCTCCAAGACCGTCGCAGTAATCCTCACGGGTGAGTTTTGCCTTACCGCCGATCATTTCTATAGCTCCCTCGTGACATGCCTTGGCACAAGCACCGCAGCCGTTACATTTTTCCTCGTCTATTTTAATAATCTTTCTTATCATGTTTACCCCCAAAAGTTCATTCAACTCTTGCTTTTCTGATTATATTATAGTATAATCAAAAGAGAAAGTATGTTGAAATTTCAACAAAATGGAGGTTGTTATGCGAAAATATTTAGAAATATTAAAAAAATGTCCTCTTTTTTTCAATATTGAGGAGGAAAATCTTCTGAGAATGCTTGCCTGCCTCGGTGCAACAATAGAATTATATGACAAGAAATACACCGTCATTCCCGAGGGCAAGGCTGTCAAGCACATAGGCATCGTTCTTTCCGGCAGTGTACAGATAAGCCGAACAGATTACTACGGTAACAGAAGTATTCTCTCCAATGTATATCCCTCCGAACTGTTTGCCGAGGCCTTTGCCTGTGCAGAAACACAGTCAATGCCCGTTTCGATCATCGCAAACGAACCCTCCTATATAATGCTCATAGATTGCTCCCACATTCTCCATACCTGTAACAATAACTGTGGATTTCATCAACAGCTTATATTTAATCTCATGAAGGATATCGCAACCAAGACCGTACAGTTCCATCAGAAGATAGAGATCGTCTCCAAGCGTTCTACCAGAGACAAGCTCTTGACCTATCTCGATATGCAGGAAAAAAAGAATGGCAGTAATTCCTTTGAAATCCCCTTTGACCGACAGGAGTTAGCCGATTACCTCGAGGTCGAGCGAAGCGGTCTCTCGGCGGAGATAAGCAAGCTGAGGAAAGAAGGCATCCTTGAGAGTGATAAAAAGCATTTTATATTATTATAAACTAAAACACACGATGAAAAGTCACCGTGTGTTTGCTTTTTCGATTAAAGAATAGAAAATTTCACTACAAGAGCCGCAAATACTATGGAAACCATGGAAAGAAGCTTTATAAGAATATTGATTGCAGGACCGGAGGTATCCTTGAAGGGGTCGCCCACAGTGTCGCCTACTACAGCCGCCTTGTGGTTATCAGAGCCCTTACCGCCGTGAACACCGCTCTCGATATACTTCTTAGCATTGTCCCATGCACCGCCGGAGTTTGACATGAATATCGCCATAAGGAAACCGGACGCAGTAGCACCAGCCAGCATACCTACAACACCTGTACAGCCAAGCACTATACCAACAACTACGGGAACTACTACCGCAACGATGGTGGGAAGCACCATTTCCTTAAGACTTGCCTTGGTACAGAGGTCAACACAGCTTGCATAATCCGCTTCTGCCTTACCCTCCATAAGACCGGAAATCTGCTTGAACTGACGGCGAACCTCCTTAACCACACTCTGTGCGGCTCTGCCTACAGAGTTCATGGTAAGTGCCGCAAATACGAAGGGCAGACACGCACCGATGAAGAGACCTACAAGAACGGTAGGATTGGTAATAGAAAGATCAGACATAAACTCTGCGAAGGCTTTGCTTCCTTCACCGAGAAGAGCTTTGATTTCACTGATATAGGACGCCATAAGCGCCAGAGCTGTAAGCGCCGCAGAACCTATAGCAAAGCCCTTACCTGTAGCCGCTGTGGTGTTACCGAGAGAGTCGAGCGCATCGGTTCTCTTTCTTACTTCCTTATCCAGACCTGCCATCTCAGCGATACCACCTGCGTTGTCCGCAACGGGACCGTAAGCATCGGTAGCAAGGGTAATACCAAGTGTGGAAAGCATACCTACTGCGGCAAGCGCAATACCGTAGAGACCTACAGAGGATGCGATGTCACCGGTTAATCCTATAGCGGGAACAAAATATGCTACAAGGATAGCAACTGCGATAATGATTATAGGAAGAAGTGTGGAGAGCATACCTACAGAGAGACCGCCGATAATAATGGTGGCAGTACCTGTCTCGGAGGTAGCCGCAAGATTCTTGGTAGGCTTATAGCTGTCAGAGGTAAAGTACTCTGTAGCCTGTCCGATAAGAACGCCTGCAACCAAGCCCGCAAGTATTGAGAAGTAGAGAAGCCACATCTCTGAACCTAAAACGAAGTATACCAAGGGGAATGCCGCTATCGCTATAACTATAGCGGAGAAGTTAGTACCGCGGGAAAGAGAACGAAGAAGCTGCTTCTGTGTAGCACCCTCTTTGGTTCTTACAAGGAATGTACCGAATATAGAAGCCACTATACCCACCGCCGCAATAAGAAGGGGGAGAGCCATGGCGAATATGCCGTCTATCTTAGGGAAGTTCATTGCCGCAACAACACCGAGGGCGCAGGCAGAAATGATAGATCCTACATAGGACTCATAAAGGTCTGCTCCCATACCTGCAACGTCACCTACGTTATCACCAACGTTATCCGCAATAACAGCGGGGTTACGGGGGTCATCCTCGGGAATACCTGCCTCAACCTTACCTACAAGGTCTGCACCTACGTCAGCCGCCTTGGTGAACACACCGCCGCCAACTCTTGCAAAGAGAGCCATGGAGGATGCACCCATACCGAAGGTAAGCATTGCACTGGTAATTGCCTCCGGCTCAAGACCGAATACGAACTTGAGAAGGAAAAACCATACCGAAATATCAAGAAGACCGAGACCTACAACGGTGAAGCCCATAACACTGCCTGCAGAGAACGCAACACGGAGACCTCTGTTAAGACCTTCCTGACAAGCATTTGCTGTTCTTGCATTGGCAAGGGTAGCGATCTTCATACCGATAAAGCCGGATAATGCGGAGAAGAATCCGCCTGTAATAAATGCAAAGGGTACGTAGGGAGTCAGAAGATCAAATAACGCCATAACTCCGAGTATCACAAACATAACAGCAAAGAAGATAACAACCACCTTATACTGACGCTTAAGATACGCATTAGCTCCCTGCCGAATAGATGATGATATTTTCTTCATCTTATCATTACCCTCAGAGAAGCCAAGCACTCTACGAGAGGTAACAAAGGCGAAGATCAGCGCCAATGCCGCTGCCGCAAATGTTAAAGCTACTAAAATTTTATCCATTCAGTCATCTCCTGACAATTGAGAAAAGATTCACAAAGTCACATTTCGAAAAAGTTCCGATATGTCCTCTATGTAATTATAAATTATAGCACAACTTTCTCAAAAAATCAATATGTCATTGTAACAAAGTTCAAAAAACCGTTATATTTCGTCCCACATTTGTTCATTTTACCCGATATTCACATATTTTAACATGTTTGCGGGCTCCCCACCCTCTTATACTCCCCATATTAAAGATAATAATTCAAAAGCCGACAGGTATTACCTGCCGGCCAACGAAATATCATCCCTATAGAAATAATATACCTATAACCGTAAGGACTAAGGCGGTTGAAAACAAATTTATCGCGCGAAATCCCCAAGCATTAGTTGAAAATCCCCAATCGTTCTCGGTACAGGCTATAAAAGGAAAACGCTTGATATATATAACTGCCACCATCCACGGCATTTCTTTTTTTCTTGCAAACTCAGTGTGCTTTATAGAGTACCTTCTGCCGTCAACCTTATACTCATATTTTCCCGTACTCTGATGCTTTATGATCATTGCAACGTAGAAAACCAAGGTTCGTCCGCGGCAAGAGTATACGGGAACATCCTTTTTGTATTTGACCTCCCTTTTTGTCCCGCCCGTCTTAGCTGTAAGGGCGGTACGTGATTCGAGAATGATATAAAAAACAACCGAGAGAATCGAAAATACAAACGAAATTATCCCCAATATAATTAAAATAATGCCTATTACATACATGTTTTAACCTTTCAATAATTTCACAATTTCACTGAAACCAAGAATCAAAGCTGTTATGATGGTAAAAATCCATTTCGTAGCGAAAAATCTGTTTTCACAAGCATACTCGTAGCCAAACATAAGAAGATATATGGGTATGATCGGCAAAAAATCCTGTACTCTTGTGTATTCGGGTGAAAAGATTATTATATACAAAAATATCAGTAAAAGATATACACTTATCGCGACAATCCAAAGCCAACCATTCTTATAAAACCTTTTCATCTTCAATTCCACCCGTAAATCTTCTCATCTATATATCCGTTTCCGCATTCAAGAGCATTTAGCTCATAAATGCAAAGTTCCTTTGCCCTATCCAAAAACTCCTCTGATATTTCGGGAGTAAGGAAGAAGTAATCTCCCTCTTCTTTAACGGTAAGGTCGGTCGCAAGGCAATCCTTTAAATAAAAATGCTCGTAAATAAACTCACCTGCCGCCGATCGTGCATACGGATCAAGATCTTTTATCATAGCGATATCGATCAAATATTTTTCGGACAGATATACGTTCAGCCTTCTGTAATCTCCGTAAAGCAGAGAAATATTCCCCTTGTTTTTCGGGTTCCATGAATACTTATTGTACATCATATCCCGAAAGATTACATCCTGCACAAGATGAAGATAGTACCCGAGATATAGAGGCTCGATCTTTATCTTATTTATATATTTTTTGCGGAAACGTGTTATATCAAAAAAGCTTTTTCCATTCTCACTTGTGCGATAATGAGCGTTTGGAACAAGAGCAAAATCGGGAATAAGTGTACCTAAAAGAAATTCGTTTTCACTTCCCTTTTCTATTTTATTTTCATTTATCAAAGCCTTTGCCACGCAAAGGTGCATTATAAGTGATGCCATAGATATCCTTTCTGTTATTTTCTGAATTTAGTTTCCCAACGAATGGGATTTTCATAAATAACCGGTACGTTTTCTGCATTTAACTCATTCTATACGTTTGTTTCGCTACAGCATTTTATTAATTATATCATACTTTTTTACAAAAAACAACCGCCCCGTGGCGGTTGTGATTTAATATACGGCTTTGCCCTGCAGCTCATAGAATTATAATAGCATTGACGTATATCAATTTATTCATCTTATTTATTGACACAAATTCGCTCTTGTTTTCCATACGTTCAACTCATTTACAATCATATTGTATCACAGTAATCTACGTATTACAATAATGGACTCAACCGTCGATTAAAGCAATATAATCAATACAAAAAACTTGACTATTTCGATTTAGTATGTTATAATGAAACATATTTTGTTCATCAATAATACAATCTCAGTTAATTTTTAAAGAACTCGGTAATATTTGCCCTCTGCTTTAAAAAGGCAAAGACATTTTATAATCAGCACTTTACAAATTTTCAGTATATAAAGGGAGAAATTGAAATGGTAATTACAGATTTACTTGAGCGCAATGCCCGATTAAAAGGATCGGAAATTGCTCTTGTTGAGGTAAACCCCTCCGAAGAACGCGACAGCGCCGTTACATGGAGAGAAGCAAGACTTATCGAGAGTGCAAATGCAGGCACACCTTACCGTCGTGAGATGACCTGGAAGAGCTTTGATAAAAATGCAAACCGCTTTGCAAATCTTCTTTTGAGCCGCGGCTTTAAAAGAGGCACAAAGATTGCGCTTCTTCTTATGAACTCACTTGAATGGCTTCCTCTCTATTTCGGTATTCTTAAGGCAGGCTGTATTGCAGTGCCTATGAATTTCCGTTATTCAAGCGATGAGATCAAATACTGCTTAGAGCTTGCTGACTGCGAAGTGCTTATATTCGGTAAGGACTTCATCAAACGAATAGATGTAATTGCAAACGATATTCCCGATGTAAAGACAATGTTCTACGTCGGCGAGGATGCGCCCTCTTACAGCGAGAATTGCTGTGCCATGATGGATTTCTGTTCATCCGAAGCTCCGCCTATCATGCTTAATGAGGAGGACCACGCAGCGATTTACTTCTCCTCCGGTACAACAGGCTTCCCAAAAGCTATTTTACATAACCATAAGGCTCTTCTTTCATCATGTATGACAGAGCAGAATCATCACGGTCAGACAGAAAACGACGTATTCCTCTGCATCCCCCCTCTTTACCACACCGGTGCAAAGATGCACTGGTTCGGAAGTCTCCTTTCGGGAAGTAAGGCAGTTCTTCTTCGCGGTGTTAAGCCTGAGTGGATTCTTCGTACAATCACCGAAGAGAAGTGTACTATAGTATGGCTTCTTGTACCGTGGGCTCAGGATATGCTCGATGCAATCGAAAGCGGCAAGGTAAATCTCGACGATTATCTTCTTTCACAGTGGAGACTTATGCACATCGGTGCTCAGCCAGTCCCCCCCAGTCTTATCAAGCGTTGGATGAGTATCTTCCCCGATCACCAGTACGATACCAACTACGGTCTTTCCGAATCGATCGGTCCCGGCTGTGTACACCTTGGTGTTGAAAACATCCATAAGGTGGGTGCGATCGGTAAGCCCGGTTATCTTTGGGAAGCTAAGATCGTGGACGAAAGGGGCAATGAGGTACCCCGCGGAGATATCGGTGAGCTTATCGTTAAGGGTCCCGGCGTAATGCTTTGTTACTACAAAAACGAAGAGGCTTCCAAGGAAGTGCTTAAAAACGGATGGCTCTACACCGGTGATATGGGCAGAGAGGATGAAGACGGATTCATCTATCTTGTTGACCGTAAAAAAGACGTTGTCATCTCCGGTGGTGAAAATATATATCCCGTACAGATCGAGGACGCTCTCAGAAAGCATGAAAAGATCAAGGATGTTGCCGTTATCGGTATTCCCGATGAGCGTCTTGGCGAAAAAACTCTTGCAATCATTGAACTCAAGGACGGTGTAAGCTGTACAGAAGATGAGATTAACGAATTTTGTCAGGAGCTTCCCCGTTATAAGAGACCCAAAAAGATCGTATTCGAAAAGGTTCCCAGAAATCCCACAGGTAAGATCGAAAAGCCTGTTCTTCGTAAGAAGTACTGTCAGGGCAGCCTCGTAGAAGCACAGATAAAATAATGTTTAAATATTTTACCCGCCTTATGCTTTTATTCGTGCATAAGGCGGGTTCTTTTTAATATATAGGAAATTACTTCATTTCGTGTGAGTTGTTCGCACTTCAGAAATGGGCGAAATTCGGTGCGCCCGGCGGCGCTTTTTTTAAATATATAGGAAATTGCTCCGTTTCGGGCATTGAAGTTAGAGGTTTTGACGTAGTTCATGCCCGATCATCGCTGCGGGTCGGCACCCGCTTTTTTATAATAAGTTTATTTTAATATTTTG
>SVTI01000103.1 GCA_015063855.1 Oscillospiraceae bacterium | reverse complement strand
GCACCGCTTAATTCAACACTCAGAATTGAGATAAGCGACCCACATGAAAACGAGGACGGGACTATAACATACTATTTCAGATCATGGATAGGAGATATCGTTAACAGCGAGTGTCAAATGACTTTAGTCCATACATAACTCATACCTAAAAAAACACCCTTTCGGGTGTTTTTTTATTAATTATACTTGTTCCGGACAACTACATCTGCGCCATTTCACGCTGAGCCATTACAAGGCCGTAGTATATACCTTCCTTGGCAAGAAGCTCATCGTGAGTTCCTACCTCTGCGACCCTTCCCTTATCAAGCACTACAAGACGTGTGGCATTACGAAGAGTTGAGAGACGGTGGGCTATAGCGATAGTTGTACAGTTCTTTGAAATTCTGGAGAGTGCATCCTGAACCTGCTTCTCCGTCTCGGTATCAAGGGCGGAGGTGGCCTCATCAAGAATGAGGATCCTCGGATTATGAAGAAGGGCACGGGCAATAGCTACTCTCTGTCTCTCGCCGCCCGAGAGTGTGAAGCCCCTCTCACCAACCTTGGTGTTATAACCGTCAGGCAAGCGCGAGATAAAATCGTGACAGCCTGCGATCTTAGCCACGGCGATTATCTCGTCACGCGTAGCCTCAGGCTTGGCATATGCGATATTCTGATATATCGAGCCTGAGAAAAGGAATGTTTCCTGAAGCACCACTCCCATCTGGGAACGAAGCGAATCCTGAGAAATATCGCGTATATCCACTCCGTCAACGGTAATACTTCCCTCCTCAACATCATACATACGCATGATAAGATTGATAAGAGTTGACTTGCCGACACCGGAAGCTCCGACAAGACCGATAAATTCGCCCTGTTTAATGTGAATATCCACCTTATGAAGTACCTCTGTACCACTATCATAGCCGAAGGATACATTATTAATATCGATATCGCCCTTAATGGATATATCAACCGAGTTTTCACTGTCAGCCACGTCTACCTTTTCATCAAGGATCTCAAATATCTTTGCAGAGGAGGTATTGAACTCCATCAAATGTCTCGGAATATGCGCTATCATACGCAGAGGTCCGTATATCATTCCGGCATAAGCGGAGAACTGAGTCATCTCACCGAGGGTCATCTGTCCGTCAAGAATCTTATTACCTACGTAGAATAGAATAATAAACTCTCCGAAGCCTATAAAATAACGGAGTATCGGCATAATAATCGACCATATACAGTCGGTTTTTTCCTGCATATAACGCTCATTCGCTGTAGCCGCCTCATAGCGTTTACCCTCCTTATGCTCCATTCCGAATGCCTTGACAACTCTGATACCCGAGAAGATATCATGAAGCACCGTGCTTGCCTTGGAACCTGCGAGCCATCTCTTATGCCACAGCTTACGCATAAATCTCCAGAAGAGACGGAAGGACGCGACAACGAAGGGTGTGGGTATCATAATGAGGAGGAAAAGCCTGATATCATAGATTGCAAGATAAATGCTTACGCATACAAGCACCGCTATCTCCTCAAGTGCACCCGGGAGATAGTTAATAATAAAGTTCTGCAGTACCCATACGTCACCGGTAACTCTTCGCATAAGGTCACCTGCAGTACGCTTGGATATCTTGGCTATAGAGAGCCTCTGAACCTTGTCAAACAAGGTGTTTCTCAGATTTATTATCATCTTATTGCCTGCCGCTATAAGCAGATGTGTACGGAGCACCGATATCGTCCTTATAACAAGATCAAGTAACAGCATTGAAAGCATTACAAGAGCAAATTCCGAAACGGACACAGCCCCCTTGTGCTTTGGCTGTATGTAATTATCAACAGCTATACGGTTGATATAGGGAAGTAAGAGATTAAGACCGCTTATAAAAAAGAAAAGTATTACGGCGGTAAAGACATAGCTCTTATATGGCATAAAGAGCCCCCATACACGCTTGACTAACTGCTTTTTATCGGTACAAAAAAGACATATATTTGAGCCGTCCTTGTAGGGTCTGCCGCACTTCGGACATTTTTCCACGATATCATCGTCGTTTTGAGGCACGGTGCCGTCCTCAATATAAAGATTTATTCTTCTGACCTTTTTAATTATAGCCTTTGAATTTGAAAGGTCGCTTCGGCAAAGCAGGTGATATATGCCGTCCTTGTCCAAATATGAAACGAAGACACAGCCTACACCGTTATCCACCTTCAGCTCCGCTATATCCGAAAGCATGACACGCATACTTTCCTTACCGTTTTCGGTAATAGTAAGCATATCACAAAAGACCTCAAGCTTACCCTGACAGATCTCAAACGGCTCTGTAGGATGAAGGTTAAATTCAAAGGAAATCAGCTTTTTATTTTCCATTTTAACTCCTACAGATAGAGCTCGATCTTACGGTAGCTCTTTTTATCAAGGGCGGCAAGGCTCTCTATAATAAAGCGGTTGCCGTCTACGTCGGTTATAACACACTTATCCTCACCGATACGGTTGATGTGACGGAATGTGTCCTGTATGGTAAATTCGATCCTTCTTCCTTCTGCGGTAGTCGCACCCCAATAGGAGAAGCCGTAACGTTCCTTTAAACTCTCTATAGAAACGATAACGGGAGAATAATATTTACGATCAAGCTCCTTTTTAAGCATCGCCTCGGTATCTTTATCAAAGTCAGCGATATTGTAGATAAGCCCAATCTCCTTATTATCCGAATCAAGCACGGATATATACTCAAAGAGAAGCTCAAAGGGGAAATCGCGGTGGAGAAATACTCTGTTATGAGTTACCTCCTCATCACCCTTGATAGTGCAGGCAAGAAATCCGTTCTTCTCAAAGAAGGAGGTGTTTTCTGCATTAAGGCGTACTATTGCCGCCCCGGGGTCCTTTATAAGCTCATTATTCATTTTAAATACCTCCTATTCGGTGATTCCTGCGTTTTTAAGTGCTTCAAGCTGAAGAGTATAAAGCTTATTATAAACTCCGCCCTCTTTATCGAGAAGCTCCTTGTGAGTTCCCTGCTCTGCCACCTTACCGTTCTCAATTACAATAAGCTTATGGGCATCGCGCAGGGTAGAAAGTCTGTGCGCTATCATGATAGTGGTCTTACCCTTGGTAAGCTCATGCAGAGCTGTCTGGATAAGCTTCTCGGTCTTGGTATCCATTGCGGCGGTAGCCTCGTCGAGAATTAGTATCTTCGGATCGCGAAGGATAGCTCGTGCAATAGAAACTCTCTGTCTCTCGCCGCCCGAAAGATCCTTTGAGCCAAAGCCTATCATAGTATTATATCCGTCGGGAAGCTTGACGATAAAATCGTGAGCTCCCGCACATTTTGCCGCCCATATTATCTCCTCATAGGAAGCATCAGGCTTGGCATAGCGGATATTATCAAGAATAGAGCCGATAAAGAGATACGTCTCCTGGGACACTATCGCTATATTCTCATAGAGAGCCTTAAAGGAAAGGTCCTTTACGTTGATCGAGTCTATCAGTATCTCGCCTTCATCGGCATCGTATAAGCGCATGATAAGATTAGCAATCGTACTCTTACCCGCACCGGTATGACCAACGATTCCGAGTATATGTCCTGCTTCGATATCAAAGCTTACATTATCGATAACCTTCTTTGATTTGGTGTAGCCGAAGTCAACATTCTTAAATTCAACCCTACCTTCGATATTTTCGGGAGTAATGGCATCAGGCTTCTCAGTGATATCCGGTTCGGAATCCATTATCTCAAAGAGTCTCTGAAGAGCATTTGTGGTGGATGCATACCAATCCACCATGTGTGAGAAGAAGTACATGGGACTGTAGATCATGTTTACGTAAGCGGTAAAAGTAAGAAGCTCGCCGTAGCTGAATTTCCCCTTGATAACCATATAACCGCCCACACCAAGGGAAATTATATTACCGATATAGAGGATATAGCCGATATAGGGATATACGTAGTTGTTAAAGAGCTGAACTCGTTTATTTCCCTTTGCGGCACGTGCATTGGCGGTATGGAATCGCTCGCTCTCGTCATCCTCCTTGGAGAAAGCTTTAACAACTCTTATGCCTCCGAGCACATCGGAGAGCCTTGCATGAAGCCTGCGTACACCCGACCAGTTCTTTGCATGAAGCTTTCGCTGGGCATTATAGGTATAGCGGATAACGAAGAAGAATACAGGCACCGTTATAAGAGTCAATGCGGCAAGCAGAGGATTCATAACGAACATTATGACCGCAAGGACGATAACCTGAACGATATTGATAAGGAAAAATGGCATACCGTCACAGAAGAAGCCGTATATAGTATTCGAGTCGTCATTGACCTGAGTCATAAGACCACCGGTCTGTCTGCCGTTGAAAAATGATAGCGACAGTCGTTCTATAGAGCCGAATATCGTATTTTTCAGATCATAAACTATCTTCGCAGACATCTTGGTGGTGACCCAGCCGTTCACCATATCCGCAAGATGTGACAGGAGCTTTGTTGCAGCTATGATACCCACAGCTAAAAGCACCTGACCGTAAAGTGATCCGTTCTCGTCCAGTATCTTATCAAAGAAGAAGCCCTTTGACAGATAGGGTGTCAGAATACCTGCCGCTGTGATAAACACAAGTGAGAGTATCATCAAAAAGATCTCAATTCTGTACTTTAAGAAGAATACACCGAAACGCTTATACAGCTTGCCCTTCTCCATACATCTCGGGCATACCTTGCGGTTACGGTCGGGATATCGCATACCGCATTTAGGACACGAGTTCTCCTTGGGATCGTCCTCTGTATCGAGCGTAAAGTCGGGAGAGGTTATCTCACCCTTCTTTATTCGCATAAGGTATTTGACAAAGAGGTTTGCATTGGCTCTGCAGAAATTGGTCATGGCGGCAAGGAATATACTCTCGCCATCCTTTGTTTTTGCTGTAAGACGGGCAGTGGCCAAAAGCTCCTCTACACGTATCTCTTCTATATCCTCAAGGTCATACTCAAGAAAATACTGCTCTGAAAAATAACGGTCAAGCCCCTTTCCGACCCCGTCCTTACGTGAAAGAGCGTCTGTTCCGCATATTACGTACAGCCTTTTATCGGTTGCAAATATGTAGCTGTCGGCATATACGTGTTCACGGTTCATATCGCAGTAGGTAATAAGATATACCTTGTCCGCATCTATTCCCTTTTCTTCAAAAATGTCTCCGATGTAATTCGGAAGCTTGTCAAATGCGATCATTTGCTTATCCTTTAATCTTTTTTTGTATATTACGGTAGTCGGGACAGTACTTTTCGACTATACCATAGAACCGCTTTGAATGGTTATGCTCTTTTATGTGTGCAAGCTCGTGAATAACGACGTAATCAATAACATCTTCATCATACATCATCACTCTGTAAGAGAAATTGATCCTATTATCCCCCGAGCAGCTGCCCAATCTTTTTTCGGCAGAGGTAATACGAACACTCTTTGGCTCAACTCCCATTATTGCGGCAAAATGCGCAGTCCTTTCGGGAAGCAGAAGCCTTGCTTTCGTCTTGAGTGCTTTGATCACATCTGCGCTTGGCTCGGGAAGACGGCTTTGCATTCTTAATCTTTGCTTTTCGACCGATTTTTCGATCCATTCGGCATGCGAATAAACGAAATCGTCGATAACTTCCACAGAAGCTTTTATTGGCGCGCGAACAATGACCGTAAGCTCAGGGGTGATTTCCATGCTGAGTGTTTTTCTCTTTGAGCGTTTAAGCATATAATTAATATTTTTCATAGTAAAATTATATCAAAAAAATTTTCCAATTCAATAGAATGTGAAAAAAATTCAATTTTACTTTATTTAATATTAAATATATTTATTATGTTCATTTTAATTTCTGCATATTCTATTGACAAAGCACATATCTTTGGGTATAATTTAAACCGTAAACATTTTGTCAACAGATTTCGGAGTGGTTTATGGTAAAGAAATTATTAAGAAAAGCGTGTCTGCTTTTACTTTTCATATCTGCGTTTTTAATGCTTTCTATAACGTCAAATGCCGAGGA
>SVTI01000008.1 GCA_015063855.1 Oscillospiraceae bacterium | reverse complement strand
CTACACTAATAGCCTTCCCCAGCGGGGAAGGTGGCATTGGTGGAATTTTCTAAGCGCTTTCAAGCGGTTGGAAAATTCTACCCAATGACGGATGAGGAGAGCGTTTAAGATAGATAAGGTTTTCTATAGTATTAATTAGAGAGTAAACTATTTAATTTGTAGTTGTACTTTTAAATATTACAATCAATTATTCAACGTGGCTTTACGTTCTCCTCATCCGTCATTTAAAATAATTACCAAACAAGTTTAGTAATTATTTCAAATGCCACCTTCCCCGCTGGGGAAGGCTATACGTAAACAGTAAACTGTTCGATAAACTATAATTTATCGGTCACTCAACTTCGGCATTAAAAAACATCAACAGAGAGCGAATATCGCTTCACTCTCTGTCTGTTATAAGTCGATTATTCTTTTATTACATCATGCTTGTCACAACGGTTAAATTGCCGTATAAGGTATCCCTTCTTCAATAGCATACTGTTCAGCGTATGAACCCGAGGGACACTCTATTGTAAGGCTATCACAATCGTAGAACGCCCAACCGCCTATGCTTGTGACACTGTCAGGTATCGTTACACTTGTCAAGCTGTCGCAGTGAGAGAACGCAAAAGAACCTATGCTTGTGACACTGTCAGGTATCGTTACACTTGTCAAGCTGTCGCAGGAAGAGAACACTTCATCGCCTATGCTTGTGACACTGTCTGGTATCGTTACACTTGTCAAGCTTTCGCAGGAATAGAACGCCCCATCTCCTATACTTGTTACACTGTCAGGTATTGTTACACTTGTCAAGCCGGTACAGTGATAGAACGCAGAACCGCCTATGCTTGTGACACTGTCAGGTATCGTTACACTTGTCAAGCCGGTACACCAAGAGAACGCAGAACCGCCTATGCTTGTGACACTGTCAGGTATTGCTACATTTGTCATCCTTTCACAGGAATAGAACGCAGAATCGCTTATACTTGTAACACTATCAGGTATCATTACACTTGTCAAGCCGGTACAGTGATAGAACGCAGAACCGCCTATGCTTGTGACACCTTCTTCGACAACTATCTCTTCGATCTCTTTATTATATTTCGTCCACGGAGCTATATCATCATCACCATAGTCTCCCATTTTTCCTTCTCCGGATATCACGAGAGTATTATCGCCGTAGAACCACTCAACATCACCGGTTGTTCCCTGATCCTTAGCGTTGTCAATAATTTCTTCTACCCCGGTTTCGTTTTCTGTTTGCTCTGTATTTGCCTCTGTCTGCTTCGTACCGTTATCAAGCATCCCCGGCACTATTGCTACTGCAAGTAATGCTACCACAAGTATTATTGCTACAGCTATTATACCGCCCTTTTTCTTTTTAGGTGTTTTAACGGGCTCGATATTCTCTTCCCTTTTCACCTCGGGCTTATGCGCTACCGCTACGGTTGCATCGATCTCAAGCTTAGGCTCGGGCTTTCTTGCCACCGCTACCGTCTCATCTATATTCTGTTCAGGTACAAAAGGAGTCGGAGCAGGTGGCGGCTTCGGTGCATTATTATAACTCTTTAATGCATTCTTAAATGCTGAAGCAGACTTAAATCTTATCGCAGGGTCATAAGAGCAAGCGGTAAGTATTATATCGTTAAGTGTCTGTGATACACCTTCTATTTTCGGCAACGGTTCACCTGCCAAGCGTCTGTCATTGGCATTCTTTCGGTCATTATAAGTAACTCTGCCGTCACGGGGAATGAAGGGTGCACGGTTACCGTTGAGAAGTGTATACATTACAAGACCGAGCGAGTAGATATCTACGGTATTGTCATAACGCTGCCCGTGGGCTACCTCGGGTGCCATAAAGGAAAATGTACCTTTACTCGATGCCGCACCGGTAGTCTTTTCAAGTTCCTTTGCTATACCGAAATCGCCTAATTTAAAGTTGCCGAAATCATCAATGAAGATGTTTGCAGGTTTTATATCACGGTGAATAATATGCTTCTGTTGACATATTTCAAGGGCACTTGCGATATCAATACCAAGCTTGACTATCCGCTCTTTTGTAAGCTCCGTCTCTGCCATAAGCTCCTTGAAGGAATGAAGCAATTCCATACGGATAAAGATATCCCAGCCTACACGCTCCGAGCTTTCAAGAATCTTATAATCCTCAACCGCTACGATATTCGGAGCACCCTTAAGTGCAACCATGACCTTGATCTCATTGATAAAATCATTAACGATATCACGGAAATATTCCTTGGTATCGGATACGCTCATGCCTTCGCTGAGAAGTGCATCATATTCAGCCTCGTCGGACGGTATGGAGATAACCTTTATAGCGGAGTGGTTTTCAACACCCGAGCTATGGTTGACAGCCTTATATACCTTACCGAAGGAGCCCTTACCGAGAATATCACCGCATTCCCACTCAGGCCAGAATTCCTTTAATCTTTCAATCCCCATTTTCTTCTCCGTCAAAATTTTGTTTGATTAATTGTAACACATATTGACAGAATTTTCAATATCTACATTCAAATTAAACAGAGGACGAAATCTTACGATTCCGTCCTCAATTCTATTTCTTATTTCTGTTTATTTACATCCGCATCCTATACCGCCGCTGAGATCTCTGTAGGAGGGGGGATAGAATTCGTTAATGGGGAAGCTCATTTTAGCAAATGTAGAGCAAGGATCTTCTTCGTTTGTTTCAACACAAACCTTGTCGGGAACAGTATATTCCTGAGCTGAAATGATGTATTGTGCAGGTCTTTCTATACGAATAACCGAGAAGAATCCGAGAGAAACATACAGCTTCTTCATATCATAATCATCATCACAAAGTGTAAAATCAAGTCTGTCGCATACCTTTTTGGGAATATCATCAACACTGCAGCAGCAACAGCAGCAATTCGGAACATCCTTTGCTACCTTAACTGTAAGGGCAATGGGATCTGTAACCTCACATACCACCGTAGGAGCGTTGCTCATAATCTGATCAGTGCCGGGACACTCACAGAAGCATTGCTCTCCCGCTTCACACTTGAATATGTTGACGTTACCTTCACTTCCATAGAGAATTATTCTCTTCTCCGCTACCGCAACACCCTCAAACTCCTGAACCTTACCGGGACACAGACATGCCTCGAATACGATCTTTGTATAGAAGCGCACGCTTATCTGATAAAAGCCGCGATTAAACTGTACAGGCTCAAGACCGAGATATGTCCATACTACCTTTGTTTTCTTAACTCTGATATTTGAGGTCTTTTCGATAATATCCTGACCGAAGGATGAGAGATAAACCCTTACGTCCTCAAAGCAGTCCTTGTCTCTGCAGCTGTCAAGGATACGGTTGCAGTCAACACAGACCTTTTCATTTGTATTGTTACATCCATGGGATGAATTTTTAATATCAGCCATGGCAATTCCTCCTTATGTTAATAAGACAATTGTCTTCTGTAACATAATATGCAACACGTTAGAATATGTACACAAAAAGCCTCCCGATAACGGGAGGCTTCATTGTTATTATAAATTGTCTCGTACAGATCAGACTAATCAAACGTACTTCTGAGTAGATACGGGAAGATCTTCCTTAGCGATAGAGTTTGTAGCAACGATGGTGATTCCGTACTTTTCGCTCATGTCGTTAAGCTTCTCAGCAAGGATCTCAAGCATTGCAAGATCGTTCTTACAAATCTTAAGAGCAGAGTCGATGAAGATATGAGTGATATCGTGGTTGCTTGCGTACATGCCTGCTACAAGACCGTAGAGACAGGGTGCATCCTGAATATCATATTCTTCTGTATCTACAAGGCGTACGTGGTGATCAACCTCGTGCATAAGCTTATTTCCCTTTTCGATAAATACTACAGAACCGTTAGAGGTTTCGCATGCAGTATTAGCCATAGCAACGATTTCCTTGGTCTTACCTGCGCCCTTTAATCCAACAATGAACTTTAACATTTTTTATACCTCCGTATATTTATATTATTTATTTAAATTACTTTTTTAACTGTGCTCTGATCTCATCGAACTTTTCGCCCTTCTTACCAAGCAAAGCAAACATATTATTCTTATATGCTTCAACACCGGGCTGGTCAAAGGGATTAATTCCGAGAGTATATCCTGAAACTGCACATGCAAGCTCGAAGAAGTATACCATATAACCGAAATCAGCTTCTGTTCTGCCGTCAAGCTCAAGAACGATATTGGGAACAAGACCGCTGGAATGAGCAAGGATGGTAGCCTCGGTAGCGGTACGGTTTACCTCATGCATAGACTTACCTGCGATGTAGTTGAGCTCGTCTTTGTCCTCTGCATCCGAAGGAATTATAACCTCGTTACGGGATGTCTTGATATCAACAACAGTTTCGAATATATTTCTCTCGCCCTCCTGAACTATCTGTCCGAGGGAGTGAAGGTCGGTGGAGTAGATAACCGAATCGGGAAGGATGCCCTTGCCATCCTTACCTTCGCTTTCACCGTAAAGCTGCTTCCACCACTCAGCCATCATAGCATAAGCGGATTCATAGCAAGCCATAATTTCAACCTTCTTACCGCCTCTGTAAAGAATGTTACGGATAGCAGCATACTGCAAACAGGAGTTGTTGTCATAATCAGCGGAGAGTAATTCCTTATTAGCCTGAGCGGCACCCTCCATGATAGCATCGAGATCACAGCCTGCAACTGCAATGGGCAGAAGTCCTACTGCGGTGAGAACTGAATATCTACCGCCGATATCATCGGGGACAACGAAGGTCTTATAACCCTTCTGATCTGCCAACTGCTTAAGCGCGCCTCTTGACTTATCTGTAGTAACGTAAATACGGTTCTTAGCACCCTCCTCACCGTACTTCTTCTCAAGATATTCTCTGAATATTCTGAAGGAGATAGCAGGCTCGGTAGTCTTGCCCGATTTGGAAATAACGTTTACACATACGTCTCTGCCCTCACAGATGTCGAAGAGCTCCTTCATCTGTGTAGAGGAAATATTGTTACCAGAGAAATAGATGTCGGGAGTATCCTTCTTTAAGGAATTGTAGAGAGGACTCTTAATAAATTCGATAGCCGCTCTTGCACCGAGATAAGATCCGCCGATACCGATAACGATAAGCACGTCACAGTCCTTCTTGATCTGTTCAGCTGCCTTCTTGATCTCGTCATACTCCTCAGTCTTATATCTTAAAGGAAGATCGTACCAGCCCAAGAAATCCGAGCCTGCTCCGGTTCCTTCCTTTGTAGTTTTAAGTGCGTTTTCAACTTCGCCCCTTATTGCTGAGATTTCAGCATCCGAAACGAAGTCGGAAAGGTAGCTTTTGTTAAGCTTGATTGCCAATTTTTACATCCTCCGTGTGGTTTATTTTATCAGATCATACCCCGAGAAATTCCATGAAAATTCGGGACACTAATCCGAAATAGGTAATTTTATTAACATCATGATCGCATGTCACCGAGCCTTTATACAAGACCTCACCGTCACAGAGATATCTGACCGTACCTACCTTATCCCCTTTTGAAAGAGGTGCGGTAATCCTGTCATTTAATATTATCTCTCTTGTGATGCTGTTCTTACTTCCCTTCTTTGTCACTGCGCTGTAGCCCTCGGCTGTAAATGAAGCCGAGCGATCCTCGGAGCAGAGAACCCTTTGTCCGCAAATGACCTTAGGTTCAAAGAAAACGGTCTCATAGTTAGCAAAGCCAAAATCGAGAAGCTTTTTTGCTGCCTCGTTTCGTGTATCCCTATCGGGTGCCTTCATGATAACACAGATAAGCTGCATACCGTCACGCTCCGCCGATGCTGAGATACAAAAGCCTGCCTTTGACGTAGAACCGGTCTTTAAACCGTTAGCTCCGTTATAGAAGCGTACAAGACGGTTTGTGTTTGTAAGACCGAAAGAACCATTACGAACCGAATCCATCCATACCGAGGTAAATCTCAATATATCGGGATGCTTAGTTATAAGCTCGCGGCTCATGATCGCTATATCTCTTGCAGAGGTGTAGTGAGCAGTGGTGGTATCGTCAAGACCGTTTGTATTCTCAAAATTAGTATGCACCATTCCGAGTTCCTTTGCTCTTTGGTTCATACGCTCAACGAAGGTCTCCTCGCTTCCGCACATATGCTCAGCCATAGCGACACAGGCATCATTGGCACTTGCCATCGTAATACTCTTAAGCATATCTTCAACCGAGAACTGCTCTCCCTCCTTGAGATAGACCTGAGATCCTCCCATGGACGCGGCATTGGCACTTGCTGTAACCATATCGTCATAGCAAATACTGTCCGAGTCAAGCGCTTCCATAATAAGAAGCATAGTCATAACCTTTGTGACAGATGCAGGAGCCAATTCAAGGTCAGCATCCTTTTCAAAAAGGACATTTCCACTCTGCGCCTCGATAAGAATAGCACTCGGAATTGATGCATCAACGGTTGCCGTAGCACATTCAGCGCTTAATGTAAGCATAGAAAAGAGAAAAGACGCGATGATAACAAGCGATATTAACTTTTTCATATTAATTCCCCGCATTCGTTTATATTAATACAAACTATGCGAAGAAGGTAATAACTATTCCTGACTTAATACAAAGTCTCCGATACGCTCTAAAAGCTCGGAACAATCATCTGTAAAGGCAGTCATAGTAATCGATTTGGAGAGATCAAGACCAAATATACCCATAATAGACTTGGCATCTATAGTATAGCTGCCGCTTGAAAGTTCAACGTCATAAGGGCATAGAGTTACGCTGTCAACCAGCGTTCTGATATCTTCAATCGATGAAAGTTTGATGTTGATTATTTTCATATATAAGTTCCCTATTTTGTTATATGTATATTTTACAATATTATTAACGATTTGTCAACAACAATGAATAAAAAAACACGGTGCAAAACCGTGTTTTTTTAATATATAGGAAATTACTTAATTTCGTGTGAGTTGTTCGCACTTCAGAAATGGGCGAAATTCGGTGCGCCCGGCGGCGCTTTTTTACATATTAAGATAAATTCACTCAACATTCGGATCATTTGACTCAGGTGTCGTATCCGAGGACTGATTTTCGCCGTTGTCAGGCTCGGGGGCAGGCTCGGGGGTAACATCACCGGTTTCTGACGAATCGCCGTCATTATCAGAGGATGAACCTTCTTCGTCCTTATCTTCGTCCTTATCCTCGTCTTTTTCTTCGTCTTTATCCTCTTCCTTATCCTCCTCATCCTTTTCCTCATCCTCCTCTTCATCCTCCTCAGGAAGATGAACGGTACAGGATTCGGAAGGAACGCTACCTGCAACGAAATAACCTCTTTCGATATAGTCAGTACAATATTCGGTAGCCCTTGCACCCGATTCCTTACAGATACGAGCCTCGACTATTTCATCAGAATATTCAAATTCTTTCTGATATTCTGTAGGATTTCCGTTTTCATCATTAAAGACTCTGTCCTCATGAACAAGCCTCATAACATTTTCCCATACCTCAAGAGCAGGGCTCATTGTCTCGGAGAAGCCGTTAAGGCTCATAGGCATTGCATAACCGAACCAAACACCGCCGAGATAATAAGGAGAATAACCGATAAACCATCTGTCAAAGTCATCGGAGGTAGTACCAGTCTTACCTGCAAGGTCGATCTGATCATTAAGTGTTACTCTCGATGCAGTACCCTTATTAACGACCTCCTCAAGCATGAGAGTCATTATATCTGAATTAGGCGCACTCATTATCTGTGAAGGCTTACCCGAATTATCTACGATAACCTTACCGTCATTGTCAAGTATTTTCAATACGGTTCTGTTGCCGGTATAAACACCGTCGTTCGCAAATATCTGATAAGCACTTGTGATCTCACGAACGGTTACACCATAGGTCATACCTCCAAGACCGAGTGCTGATGCATTAAGGTCGGAGAATATAGCACCGGTACTGGTTTCGTGCTGATAAATTACGCTCTCCATACCGAGCTTATCATGAATAAACTCATAGGATGCCTGATAACCAAGCTCCTCAAGCACCTTGACCGCAACGGTATTTACCGAACGGCAGATGGCATCGTGGATGGTAGTGGGACCCTTATACCCGGCAGGATAGTTAACGGGCCAATTATTTTTAACGGGACTGTCGACAACTATCGAACCGTAGTTAATAATGCCGTATTCAAGAGCTGGGCCATAAACAGCAACGGGCTTGATGGAGGATCCGGGTGAACGTGTAGTCTGTGTCGCGTAGTTAAGAACTCGGCTGGAGGATTTTTCTCCTCTGCCTCCAACAAGTCCGAGGATATCGCCTGTAGCGGGGTCAATAATTACCATAGAGCTTTCAGGCTGAACACCTTCGTTTATCCTTGCGAAGTTAGTATCATCAAGGAAATATTGCTCAAGAATATCCTGTATACCTACGTCCATAACGGTATAGATATGAAGACCGCCCGTATACATCATCTGGGAAGCGACGGACTCACTGACACCGAGATGCTCCACAAGAAGATCTATCGTCTCCTCGATTACAGCATCGGTATACCAGGACGTTGTGGATGCAACAGAGGATTCCTCCTTGTCACGTCCGAGAACCAGCTTGGCTTTAAGAGAATCCTCGTACTGCTGATCGGTTATCTTACCGAGCTGATGCATCTTATAGAGAACCGTATCACGTCGTTCTTTATTATTGTCGGGATTAAGATAGGGATCAAATTTATAAGGATATTTAGGCAACGCCGCTAATGCAGCGCATTCGGTTAGACTAAGCTCGGAAACGTTTTTACCGAAATATACATTTGAGGCTGCCTGAACACCGTAGCAATGCTGTGACAGATAAATCGTGTTCAGATACATTTCAAGTATCTGCTCCTTCTTCATCGTCTTCTCAAGCTCAAGAGCGGTCATGATCTCCTGAACCTTACGCTGAATGGTTGTATCATCGTTACCTGTTACGTTCTTGATAAGCTGCTGGGTTATTGTCGAACCGCCGTAGCTCGCCTGACCGATCATATACTTAAAGGTCGCACCCGCAGTACGCTTCCAGTCAACACCCTCATGATCCCAGAAACGTTCATCCTCGATAGAAACGAAGCATTCTACAAGCTCCGTGGGAAATTCATCATAGGAAACCCACGTTCTGTTTTCGCTGGAATAGAGAAGCTGATCTTCGATCTCAACAGGAGTACCTTTTCTTTTATAGCGGTCCTCATCGGTGTCGTATTCCATATAGTAGATTCTCGTTGTCTGATTTTGATCAGAGGTGAGGACACCGATCTCCTTCGCGGCAGCAGCCGCGTCATCTTTAATATAATTATTGATATATACAAAGAATGCGATACCGACTATAGTACCTATTATCAGACAGATCAACAGAACCGTCATAAGAACATTAAGAATATAAGTGAGGAATTTACCCGACACCTTAAGAGCAATAAGACCCGATTTTCTCAGCTCTTCACTCCAGTCTATGCTGTCCTGATTTTTACCGTTTTGGTTCTTAGGTTCCTTATAAGCCATAAAACTACATCCTTTCTTTAAAATTTATATTATATTATTATAAACCAAGGTTGTGAATATACCGTGAACATTCAAGAAAAATTAGCCTTTAATCACAACATTGACTGATCCGAGCAGCTCGGTCAGCTCTGAGATCACGAATTGAGTATCAGCAACGCCTCTGCCACTGATCTTTAAATATTTCTTCTCGGACATATCATAGAATACAACCGGAACTGCACCGTCGAATATCTCGACCAGAGCAAGAGCTCTTCTGTATTCGGTAGAATCAACTGACGGTACGCGAAGATAGAGTGTTCTTTCCTTCTTCGGAGGCTGGTTTTTTTCCTCGGATAAGGCGTTCTTGGTGGCATTAAACGAAACATGCTCAAGACTTGTAACCACAAGCTTTGGGTATTCATCCTCCTTACGGGTAATCCTGCCCTCGACATACAGTGGAGTATCGATGGTCAGAAGCTCACGTTTAGCCTCAAATATATCATTGAATACAATAAGCTCTATCGAAGCCGTATCGTCCTCAAGAGTAACAAATGCCACCGATTTTCCGTTTCGGGTACTCTTTACTGCTACACCCGTAATCACACCGCATACCTTTTCTGTTCTTTCATTATCATTTTCAGATGAAATTATGGAAAGAATATCGATGTGCGGCAAAACCTTTGTTATTTCTTTATATTCATCTATAAGATGTCCCGAGAAGCACAAGCCCGAGACCTCTCTTTCGATCATAAGCTTCTGCGAAGCGGTAAAGTCGGGAATATCCGGATAATCTATTTCGATGGTGTCATCTCCGCCGCCGAAAAAGCCCAACTGTCCCGAAAGCTCATTTCTTTTTTTCTCTACCGCAAGATCTATAAGATTTTCATACACCTGCAAAAGCACCGATCTGTAGATACCGAAGCTGTCAAAGGCACCGCATTTGATGAGCGACTCGACCTGACGCTTATTGATATCCTTATCCGCCATTCTCTCGACAAAATCCGCAAAGGAAAGGAATCTTCCGTTTTTTCTTTCCTCGATTATACCGCGAACGAAGGGTTCACCGACATTTTTGAGAGCCAGCATACCGTAACGGATATTCCCGTCATCGGTCGGAGTAAAATCAACACCGCTGTGGTTAATGTCGGGAGCTAACAGGGATATACCCATACGCTTTGCATCGGCAACGTATAGAGCTGTCTTATTCATATCACCCAACACCGAGGTAAGAAGCGCAGACATATAATATGCGGGATAATGAGCCTTAAGATATGCCGTCCTGAAGGAAACAAATGAGTATGCCGCCGCATGTGCCTTTTTAAAACCGTAATTGGCAAAGCCCGTCATATCCTCAAAGAGTCCCTCGGCGTCCTCATAGGTTGCACCGAGAGCGACAGCTCCGTCGATAAAATTGGAACGCTCCGAGGCTATAACGTCAGCCTTTTTCTTTGATATAGCTCTTCTTACGACGTCAGCCTTACCGTAGGAATAGCCTGCTATAGCCCTGAATATCTCCATTACCTGCTCCTGATATACTATACAGCCGAAGGTCTCGGAGAGTATAGGCTCAAGGGCGGGAATAGTATATTTAATGCTTTTGGGATCGGCGCGGTTTTCAATAAATCTGTCAATGAACTTGGCAGGTCCGGGACGGTAGAGAGCGATAGCACTCATTATATCCCTTATATTATTTGGTTTGTATCTTCCAAGCATCTGCTTCATGCCCGCAGATTCAAGCTGAAATACACCGTCTGTATTTCCTTTAGTCAAAAGCTCGTAGGTAAGCTTATCGTCAAGGGGAGCCTTCTTTATATCAAAGGTTGGATCCTTTTCTCTTACCATTTTTTCGGTATCGTCAATTATCGTAAGATATCTTATACCGAGGAAATCAAATTTTAACAAACCAAGGGAGGCGATATCGTTCATATTATACTGAGTCAGAACGTCGTCTCCGCTAAGCGCCAGAGGAACGTACTCATACAGAGGTCTGTCGCTTATAACGACACCCGCCGCATGGGTGGTAATATTCTTCGGCATTCCCTCGACCTGCTTCGAGAGATTCAGGAGGTTACGTATTTTTTCTGAGGAGTTATACATCAGTTGAACATCAGGCTGACGCATAACGTCATCCATTGTTATCTTTAGTGCACGAGGCACTTTATTTGCCACCTCGTCAACCTCGTTATATGACATACCGAGCGCTCTGCCCACACTCCTGATAGCCGCTCTCGGAGCAAGCGTACCGAAGGCTATGATCTGGCTTACCTTATCACTTCCGTATTTTTGTTTAACATAATCAATGACCTGCTCACGCTTAAAGTAACAGAAATCTATATCGAAGTCAGGCATACTTATTCTCTCGGGATTAAGAAATGCCTCAAAAAGAAGGTTATAGGCAAGAGAGTCGACCTCGGTTATATTTATGAGATAAGCAACAAGACTTCCTGCTCCGCTTCCTCTGCCGGGTCCTGTGGGAATAAGCGAATCGCGGGCATAGTTTACAAAGTCGGCGACTATAAGAAAATACTCGGCATAACCCATCGATATGATGGTATCAAGCTCAAATTCAATTCTTTTCAGATATTCCTCGCGTGAGTTCTTTTCAAAGCTTATTTTACCCTCTCTGACCTTTTTTTCAAAGCCCTCCATTGTAAGCTTTGAAAGGTATTCACCTGCGGATAATTTATCGTCAAAGCTTATCTTGGGAAAATAGTATTTACCGAACTCAAATTCAAAATTACATTTTTGCGCTATAATCGCGGTATTATCTATCGCTTTTGGACAATCGGCAAAAAGCTCTCGCATTTTTGCCTCGTCCTTAAAATAATATTCATCGGTTTCAAACCCAATAGGATTTGAGTCCCCTAGGACATTATTGGTCTGCATACAGACAAGAACGTTCTGAAGGGTGGAATCCTTTTTCTTTATATAATGAACGTCGTTTGTGGCAACCAATTCTATCTCAAGCTCAGCAGAAATCCTTTTAAGTGCCGCATTGACGCTTTTTTCTTCATTTAATCGATGATCCTGCATTTCAAGATACAGATCCTCTGAAAAAAGTGATTTAAGTTGAGAAGCATAACTGTACGCTTCCCTTTCGTTATTATTAAGTATAGCCTGAGGTATCCTTCCGGCAATACATCCCGTAAGACATATAAGTCCCCCATGATGCTCAGAGAGAAGCTCCATATCGATCCTTGGCTTCTGATAAAATCCCTCTGTATAGGATTTTGAGATCATATAGATCAGATTTTTATATCCGACCTCATTCTTACAAAGCAGAACAAGATGATGATATGACTTTGTATCCTGCTTTTCCTTATCAAATCGCGAATTAGGCGCAACGTATACCTCGCAGCCTATTATAGGCTTCACTCCTACCGCCTTACAGGCATTATAGAATTCTACCGCACCGTACATGACACCGTGGTCGGTAATGGCACAGGCATCCATGCCCATGGCAAGGGCGTAGGCGGGAATAGACTTGATACGGCATGCACCGTCAAGTAAGCTGTATTCGCTGTGCAGATGAAGATGAACGAATGACAATGCTATTCCTCCTTCGCTTCGGCAAATTCAATGATCTTTTTCAGTCTGTGATTAAGCCCCGACTTTGTGATCTCAGGCTGATGCATCCTTGCCAGATCGATAAGAGATGCATCGGGATTTTCCAATCTGAGCTGTGCCGTTATCCTGATATTCTCGGGAAGCATTCCGAGACGGTTTTCGGCAATCAGCTTTTTTATGGCGTCTACCTGCTTTGCGGATGCCGCAACCGACTTGGCTATATTGGCAGTATCGCAATTGCTGGCACGGTTTATCGAGTTACGTATCTCCTTCTCTATCTTTGCATTCATTACGGAAAATGCAGAACCGGTAGCACCGATATAGGTAAGAAGATCCTCGATACTCTCACTCTCTTTTATATATACGATATTATACTTGTCTCTTACCGTTGTTTTATAGTTTATATTTATATTATCGAGAATTTCTTTAATATTATCAAAATTTCTTCTGCTCTTCAATTCGAGACGGTAGGATTTTTCAGGATCATTGACTGTTCCGCAGGCAAGGAAAACACCCCTGAGATTATGTATAAGACATTTGGGACACATGTCCCTTTTAGAGATATCACGCATCATCTCTGAGATAGTATTTCTGTCTCTTAAATAAAGTCTGTATCCTCCTGCATGGTACTCGATCTCACATTCACCGCCGTAGCATTCGAGAATAAATCTTTCCACAAGAGATATGACCGCATCCGATTCATTATATAAAACCATCTCGTCTATTCCCTGCTTAGCTCCGTATAACAGCATACCAAAAAGCTGTGCCTTTTTACAGCACAGCCCCTTGACATTTAATTCACATAAGCTTTCCTTGGTTTGAAGGGCAAATGAGCTCATTTATTATCCGCCTTTTTACAGTCACGGTGACATAGCACCGCATTATATCCGTTTTCTTTCAAGTAGTTATATGTACGAAGTGCAAATGCAACACTTCTGTGTCTGCCGCCGGTACATCCGAAGGCTATCGTATACGATGCTCTGTCACGCTCTATAAAGCGGTCGAGCTGAATCCTTAAAGAGCATATCATTGCCTCAAAAAAGGCGTTCGCTCTTTCATCGGAAAAAACGTAATCGTATACCTCCCTCTTCTCACCGGAAAAGGGCTTTAATTCTTCGACGTAATAAGGATTTTCAAAGCATCTTACGTCATATAACGCGTTCACTTCATCTATAAAGCCGTATTTATATCCAAAGGATACAACCTTGATATCAGTCAATTTTTCTGACCTCACATTCAATGTTAATTCCTTCACGCTCGAAGATCGCCTTTTTGATTATATCGATAAGCTCACAGACATCCTTTGCGGTAGCATCGCCCTTATTAACTATAAAGCCTGCATGCTTCTCGGACACCTGTGCACCGCCTACACAAAAGCCCTTAAGACCGGCTTGGTCGATAAGCTTCGCAGTAAAGTAACCGGGATAACGCTTAAACACACTTCCCGCACTGGGATATTCAAGCGGCTGCTTATCACGGCGTGCCTTTATATGCTCATTCATTAAAGCAATGACCGATTCGGGATCCTTTGCCTTCTCAAGTTTGAATGCGGCAGAGAGTATAATTTTATCAGAGCCCATATACGAGCTGTGGCGATAGTCAAACTCATGCTCATCTGCATTCATACGGCAGATCTCACCCGTTTTAAGATCGTAATATTCGCTGTAGACAAGAATATCGGATATCTGTCCCTCATAAGCACCTGCATTCATAAAGACAGCACCGCCTATGCTTCCGGGGATACCGCAGGCAAAGGCATAGCCTTCATAACCGCTTCTTACCGCATTGACTGCAATCTGAGTAAGGGGAGCGCCTGCATCACATACAAGCAGATCCTCGCCGAAGCAGTAATTCTTCATCTGTGTAGTGATTATTACAACACCTCGGTATCCTTCATCGGAGAAAAGAACGTTAGAACCGTTACCGATAACTGCATATTTAATATTATTCTCCGTAACATAGCGAAGCAGAGAAACTAAGGAATCACGGTCCGAAGGAAAAAGTGCAAGATCAGCCTTACCGCCGATACGGAAGGTGGTAAACCTCTTCATATCGGCATCGGGCATTATTTCTATACGATCTGCGAAATTATCTCTGATAAATCCGCATAAAGCATTATAATCCATTTATAACTCCAATTAAATTGTGAAGCGGTGGAAGGTCTTCTTACCCTTCTTAACGATAAGTCCGTCGCCCTCAAAATCAGAAGCTGTAAACTCACGTGCAAAATCGGTAACCTTCTCATCACCTACCGTAATACCTCCCTGCTGAATGAGACGTCTTGCCTCACCCTTGGAGGGACAAAGCTTGGAAACAAGGAGCATATCGATGATAGCGATCTTACCGTCTGCAAGATCATCTGCTGTAAGCACTGTCTTAGGCATATTCTCGATAGAACCGCCCGTGGAGAAGAGGGCTCTGGAAGCATCAAGAGCCTTGTTTGCTTCCTCCTCGTTGTGAACGAGCTTGGTAAGCTCATATGCGAGAACTTCCTTTGCTTTATTGAGTTCGCTGCCCTCAAGAGCCTCGTATTTAGCGATCTCATCAAGAGGAAGGAATGTAAGCATCTTTAAGCACTTGATAACATCAGCATCACCGACATTTCTCCAATACTGGAAGAACTCGTAGGGAGATGTCTTATCGGGATCAAGCCAGATAGCACCCTTCTCGGTCTTACCCATCTTCTTACCTTCGCTGTTAGTAAGAAGCTGGAAGGTCATACCGTATGCCTCCTTACCGAGCTTACGACGGATAAGCTCAACACCGCCAATGATGTTTGACCACTGGTCGTCACCGCCGAACTCGATAGCACAGCCGTAATCCTGATAGAGCTTATAGAAGTCATAGCTCTGCATGATCATGTAGTTGAATTCAAGGAAGGTAAGACCCTTCTCCATTCTGGACTTGTAACACTCAGCGGAGAGCATTCTGTTTACGCTGAAGTGAGGACCGATGTCACGGAGGAAGTCAACATAGTTGAGATCGAGAAGCCAGTCGCCGTTATTAACGAAAAGCGCCTTATCATCGCTTGTATCGATAAACTTTGCCATCTGCTTTTTGAAGCATTCAATATTATGAGCGATGGTCTCCTTGGTAAGCATCTTTCTCATATCAGTTTTACCCGAGGGGTCACCGATCATACCTGTACCGCCGCCAAAGAGCGCGATAGGTCTGTGACCTGCTCTCTGCATGTGAGCCATTATCTTCATCTGCATGAAGTGACCTACATGAAGGCTGTCCGCTGTGGGGTCAAAGCCGATATAGAATGTAACCTTTTCATTTTCAAGAAGCTTTGCTATAGCCTCCTCGTTTGTAGACTGTGCAAGAAGACCTCTTGCTTTAAACTCTTCATAGATATTCATTTTTATATTTCCTTTCAATTATTAACCGAATTTGCTTGGTTTATAAGCTCCTTTGCGCTCGAAAGAAGCTTATCTGTGATTTCAGATCCGCCCATGATACGGGCAACCTCATTGATTTTCTCATTTTCGTCAAGCTCACGTACCGTAGTCTCAACTCTGCCATCGATCTCATTCTTTTCTATAAAGAGATGAGTATCTGCACTTGATGCGACCTGAGCAGAGTGAGTTATGCAAATGACCTGAGAATGCTTGGCGCTCGATTTGAGCTTAAAGCCTAATTTCTGCGCCGTTCTGCCGGAGATACCGGTATCTATCTCGTCATAGATAAGGGTTTCGGTACCCTCCTTCTTGGCGAACACCGTTTTCATGGCAAGCATTATTCTGGCAAGCTCACCGCCGGATGCAATCTTTGACAGAGGCTTAGGTAATTCACCGGGATTCGTACAAATGAGGAAGGATACCTCGTCTGCGCCCTTGGAATTAAGCTCTGTATTTTGCAGATCGACATACAGCTTTACCTTACCCATATCAAGATACATAAGCTCACTCATGATCTCGTTGGCAAGGCTCTCGCCTCCCTTGCGTCTTATATCGGTGATCTCTGCGGCAAGACTCTGCGCACGAGCTTGAAGCTCGGCATATTCCTTGGCGTATTCCGCGCTTTGAACGTCGCTTAGCTCTATTTCGTCAAGCTGTTTTTTGATCTTGGCACGAAATTCGAGTATCTCTTCGATGGATGAACCATACTTTCGTTTAAGTCTGTTAATTATTTCAAGCCTTCCCTCGATGATATCAAGCGCCTTATCGGGGTCACCGATATCGTCATCGCAGAGATCGTCGCAATATTCCGCTATATCCCGAAGCTCTGACTGAAGGCCGTCAAGCTTTTCTATAAGCTCCTCACTCTTATCCATAACATCGGACAGCTTATCGATAGCCTGCTTTGCCATATCGATGAGTGTATAAGCGCTTGCGCCCTTTTCATTCTGATAGAGTGCTCTGTATATAAGATTTGTGCTTTTGGATATCTTTTCGATATTCTTTATCTTGCGCTTTCTCTCCTCAAGGGCCCCCTCTTCACCGATCTTAAGCTTACCACGATCTATATCATTTAACTGATATCGGAGAAGATCGATCATCCTCTGCTTTTCGCTGTCATCAAGCCTTAATTCCTTAAGCTTTCTTCTTACCTCACACATACGGGTGTAGACCTCGTTGTATTCGGTGAGATCAAGGGACGAATCGAGATATGCATCAAGCAGACCTAAATGATTCGAAGGATCAAGAAGACCCTGATTGTCATGCTGTCCGTGTATGTTTATTAAGTATTTTAAAATGTTACGCAGAAGTGAAAGAGGTATTACTCTTCCGTTCAGTCTTACCTTTGACTTACCGTCCGAGGTAATATCACGCTGAACGAAGATACCACCCTCCTCGTCACACTCAACACCTAACTCGGATATGGCTCGTCGGTTCGGCTCGGCAATATCGGTAAAATATGCCGATACCATAGCGCTGTCAGCACCGTTACGGATAAGCTCCTTCGAGGTCCTGGCACCTGTAAGCAGGGATATAGAATCGATTATCATCGATTTACCTGCACCCGTCTCACCGGTCAATATATTCAATCCGGGAGAGAAGTTTATATCGGTACTTTTAATGACCGCAATATTCGTTATATGTAATGTTTGTAACATACTTTTCTCTAATCAATATTTAATATATTTCTGAAATTCTCCGTATATTCGCGAGCCTTCTCCTCGGAGCGCATAACTACAAATATCGTATCGTCTCCGGCTATAGAGCCTACTATTTCGTTCCAGCCCATAGCATCTATTGCTGCCGCTGCCGCCTGAGCCATACCCGCAAGGGTCTTTAAAACGATCATATTGCAGGCATAGTCAACCGCGATTATGGTTTCACGGACTATATACTGATATTTTGAAATGTATTTGTGAGAATCGTGGGAGGGTAAGGCGTATTTATAGGAATTGTCACCTGCAGGCACCTTAGTCAGCTTAAGCTCTCTGATATCTCTTGAAATGGTAGCCTGAGTTACCTGATATCCGCTGGCATTAAGCCTTTTGATAAGATCGTCCTGCGTCTCCACGTTATAGGAGCTGATTATCTTTATAATTTCGCTGTGTCTTTTATTTTTCACTGCATTCTCCTTATTTCATCTTATTGGATAGGGTTCTGTAGAAGCTCTCATTTTTGATACGCACCAGCTTGGTGGTTATACAAGAGCGTTTGATATAGACGGATTCGTTATATTTAATCTCCAAATTTTCACCGCCGTCAACGGTAATAAAGACAGGTATATTTCGGTCTGTGTCATTGCGGATCTGAAGCTGTGCATCCCCTGAGAAGATTATAGGCTTTGCAGAGAATGAATGGGGACAAACGGGAGTTGCCGCAATACAGTCAAGGCTGGGATCTATTATAGAACCTCCCGCCGCCATTGAATATGCAGTGGAGCCTGTGGGTGTGGAAATAATGATACCGTCAGCATTATATGTTCGGATGATCTCACCCTTATTGAAAAGCGAGAATGTAATCATCTTTGACACGGTACCATTGGACAACACCAGATCGTTTAACGCCAGATGCTCCTCACCGCTGTCTGTGGTAACATCAAGCATCATTCTTTCTTCTATTGTATAATTACCTGAAAAGTAGTTGTCAATCAGCTCAAGCTCATCTGCTTCAAGCTCTGCCATATAGCCTACACGTCCAAAATTTATGCCGAGAATGGGAACATCCTTCTTTGCGGCAATATGCGCAGCACGCATTATAGATCCGTCTCCGCCGAGAACTATATAGAGCTCTACATCATCATGCTCAAGTATACCATCCGGGTAATCATCTAACTCTGTTTCGGTCCAACGATTGTATCTGAGTTCCAGCAATTCCTCCAATTTATAGATATATTTAATTCCCGGATCCTTATCCCGATTGGATATCAGTACGATTTTTTTCATATAACAACCTTTTATAATAAATATTTGAATACCGCAAGAAATTCTGTATTACCGTCTCCGCCCTTAATGGGGGAATCTATATGACCGATATAGCTAAAGCCGTTAGCACTGCAGGACTCGATAACCTTATCGATCGCACCGCGACGCACCTTTTCATCCTTAACAATACCGTTCTTACCTATATTACTTCGACCAACCTCAAACTGAGGCTTGATAAGAGTTACAAAGAGAGCATCACTCTTCATTAGTGAAGCTATAGCACTGTGTATAAGTGTTTGCGAGATAAAGGAAACGTCCATGACGCAAACATCAACCTTTTCGGGAATGATCTCATCGCTTATATCTCTTGCATTACAGCCCTCGATATTGATAACACGCTCATCACAAAGAAGCTTTTTGTCAAGCTGTCCGTGACCGCAGTCGACTGCATATACCTTTTTGGCACCATGCTGAAGAAGGCAATCGGTAAAGCCTCCTGTGGATGCACCGACATCAAGGCATATCATATCCTTTACTTCAATATCAAAGGTATCAATAGCCGCCTTAAGCTTAAGACCTCCGCGGCTGACATAAGGAAGTATCTCGCCTCTGATCTCGATATCTTCATCATTGAGATTTTGAGATGCCTTAGTAACCTGTTTACCGTCAGCAAAAACCTTACCCTCTTCGATAAGCGTCTTTGCCTTCTGTCGGCTTGAAACTATTCCCTTTTCTACAAGGTAAAGATCAGCTCTCATTTATTTCTGTAAAGAAGATAGTCTGCAAAGTCGCAGAGAATCTCACTTCCTTCGTACTTGGATATAGCAGCCTTCGCCTCCTCGGTAAGCTTCTTTGCCTCCTCAAAGGCATCCTCAACAGACATAAAGGTCATAAAGGTGGTCTTATTCTGCTCCGCATCCGAACCGATGGGCTTACCGAATACAGCCTCATCGCCTGTTACATCAAGAATATCGTCAATTATCTGGAAGGTAAGCCCTATACCGCTTGCATACTTATCCGCCGCCTCATAAAGCTCATTGGTGCATTTATCACCTGCGGCAATACATCCGAGAAGCGACGCACATCTGATAAGGCATCCCGTCTTCTTGGAATGAAGATACTTAAGTGTATCCATATCGATACTCTTATTTTCACTTAAAAGGTCGATCTGCTGACCTCCAACCATACCGAAAACACCCGACATGTTGGAAAGAAGCTTTACGGCTTCAACAACACCCTTGCTGTCAACGTATTCGTTGTTGCTTGCTATCTCAAATGCATATGTAAGAAGAGCATCTCCGCAGAGAAGAGCATTCGCCTCACCGAATTTCACGTGATTGGTAGGCTTACCGCGGCGAAGCATATCGTTATCCATACAGGGCAGATCGTCATGAACGAGAGAGTAGGAGTGAATACACTCTATAGCTGCCGCAAAGGGTAATACCGCCTTATCATCACCGCCTGCCATTCGGCAGAATTCGAGAGCAAGGAAGGGGCGTACACGCTTACCGCCGTCAAGCACACCGTAGCGCATTGCCTCAAAAAGCACGGGATATTTATCATCGGTCATAGAGAGATAGCTCTCAAGAACACTCTCCATCAACTTTGCATCTTCTGTAATTCTTGCCTTGATATCAGTCATTTTCCTTCTCCTTGGTAAGCACGGTTATCTTCTTTTCAGCCTCGTCAAGCTCCTTGGTACACTCTCTAACAAGGGCTGTACCCTCCTCAAAGAGAGCAAGGGATTTATCAAGCTCCGCATCAGAGCTTTCGAGCATACGTACTATTTCTTCAAGCCTTTTGAGATTTGTCTCAAAGCTATTTTTATTCTCACTCATCATCATTTCTCCTTACAGACTTCGCCTCGGCACTTACGGTACCGTCTGCTAAGCGTACCGAAAATTCCTTACCCACCTCAACCGAGTCTATACTCTTTATAAGCTTATTATCACCGTCAAAGACCGCGCTGTAACCCCTTGATATAACAGACATGGGATTGAGCGCCTCAAGCTTGGAGGTAAGATAGATATATTTTCTTCTGTCCGATTCTGTCTTTGAACGGATAGCCGAGGTCATATTTGAATAAACATATTCGGTTCTCGTTCTTGCGGCTTCTACCTTACGCTGCATACGAAGTGCCAAAAGCTCAGAGAGTCTGTCAGTATGAAGTCTCTTTTCATCGATCATCGCAGTAGGTGATTTAAAGAACCTGCATTCGGAGAGCCGTTCAACCCGGCTTCTTTTTAAATTTATTCTGTTATGCAGAGTATTCTGCATCTTGATTATAACGTTGTTGAGCTGTCTTTTAAGATCGTTTCTGTCGGGCACGGCTAACTCTGCCGCCGCAGAAGGTGTTGGCGCTCGCAGATCCGAAACAAAATCACAGATAGTAAAATCTGTCTCGTGACCTACCGCCGAAATTACGGGTATCGGACAGGCATATATAAGTCTTGCCAGCTTTTCGGAATTAAATGCCCAGAGATCCTCGATAGAACCGCCGCCTCTGCCGATGATAATAACGTCAACGTCACACCTGTCGGTAAATCTGCTTATCGCTCTGCAGAGATCACCTTCTGCTCCGCTTCCCTGAACAAGACTGGGATAGAGCAGGATCTCAGCCAAGGGATAGCGACGGAATATTACGTTCTTTATATCCTGGACAGCTGCTCCCGTATCGGAGGTAATAACACCTATTCGCTTAGGATATCGGGGCAAAGGCTTTTTATGTTCTCTTGCAAACAGTCCTTCGCTTGTGAGCTTCTTTTTAAGCTCCTCAAACTGAAGGTAAAGATCACCTATACCGTCAACGCTCATCTTGTCAACATAGAAAATGAACTGACCGTCACGGACAAAGAGAGATGCTCTGCCGTGAAGAATGACCTTCATGCCGTTCTCAGGGACAAAGGTCAGCTTTGATGCTGCTGAGGAGAACATTACACAGCGAAGCTGTGCCTGATCATCCTTGACAGAAAAATAAAGGTGTCCCGATTTATAATGGTTAGTGAAGTTTGATATCTCACCCTTGATATTCACCGAGGAAAGATAACTTGAATTGTCAATTAATCTTTTTGCAAGGTCATTAAGTGCCTTGACACTTAAAACAGTTTCATCAGAAAAGGTCATAATACGTCCCTTTTATACTTATCGAGGCAAAGAAGTGCAGTTCCCGCCGCATTGTCTGAGGAAAACTCGGGTGCGGCAAAATACGCATTGTACTTATCGGTAAAATGCTTCTTTATCTTTTTGTTACTCATAACTCCACCCGAATATACAATCGGAAGTCCGGGATAAAGTGCAGTCAGATTTTCGGTCATTTTGTCAAGGGTCATAAGCACAAATTCTATTGTATATGCCGCGACCTTCTTCCTTGTACCGTTTGCACCGCCTTCTACCCAAAGTTTTTTTGCAAGATTTTCAAGTCCTGAAAAATGACACTCTAAACCCTTGACCGAAATTTTGGGCTTTATGGGAGAAGTAACACGTTTACATTCATTTTCAAGCTCTGCTCCACAGGGGAACGAAAATCCGAGCATAACGCCAACTCTGTCTATCGCCTGCCCTGCGGTAAGATCACGGCTTCCTCCGATAAGCTCGATGGCTCCATCCTTTACATGAAGTATCTCCGTAGTACCTCCCGAAACGTGAAAGGCTAAATATTCCTTACCTAGAAGCTCCTCAGCTCCTGCGGAATAGAGTGCGGCACGAATATGCCCCCTCTGATGTGAAAAACCGTAAACGGGTATATCAAGAAGTGCTGCAAGCGACTCGGCATAAGCCTTACCACATAAGAAGCACGGCATATATGAGCCCTCAATGTCACGGGGATATGCACTGTAGCCAACTGCTGTAATATCAGCCGTACCAAGTTCCTTTGCCACAATCGGCAAATTCACGGTATGAGCAAACACGGCATCAGACTGTCTTAAGCCCTTTTCTCCCTGCTTTACAGGTAAAAGCTTTTTGCAATTCTTAATTATCCTTCCCTCTTCATCGCATAATGCAAGAGATGTGGTATAATTACTGGTATCTACACCTAAATAGTATTTCATTTATCTTCCTTGAGGCCCTTGTTCTTTGCCACGGTATTAAGAACACCGTTTACAAATTTGGGAGCCTTGTCATCGTCATATTTCTTTGTCAGCTCTACTGCCTCGTTCAGAGATACAGCAAAGGGTACATCCTCCATAGCAGTCATCTCATAGACACAAAGACGCATAACGTTAAGAGAAACCTTGGAGATTCTGGAGAGCTTCCAACCCTTGGCAGTTGCTCCGATATCAGAATCAAGCTCCTCCTTTTTCTCTATAACACCGTAGAACGCAGTGTGTAAATATTCATTGTCCTCTATCTCAAGGATATCAAGTGCCTCGGTATAGAAGGTGTCGATATTTTCGTCTTTCTTAAATTCATACTCAAACAGCATTTTAAATGCGGTTTCTCTAAGTGTTCTTCTGTCCATTTCAAACCTCACGACCCCGTTCAGGGCATAGTTATAATTATAAATATTGTATAATAAAAATGTATAAATGTCAATATTTTATACATTATATTATGCTTAAAATGTATATTTATTTAAAATTAAAAAAAACTTAATACTATTTACGTGATTTATGTTATAATAAACATATAATTTTAATCGAAAAGGATATATTATGAAGAAATTTTTTAAATATTTTTATAAAGAGATCGTTTTACCCGCAAGCTTTTTATTCACACTTTACGTATTTGCCATGTACGGCATCGCAATGCTCATAAACAACCTCATCGACGTTGTAACGGTACATCCCTTAGTACTTCTCATGGGCTTTATTTACTCGATAATCATCTTCGCCTCCGCCAAGATATTCAAAACAGGTCTTTCCATGGCATTGAAGATAATTATCAATTATTCCTGCTACGTTATTCCCTTCCTTGCAATACTGATGATTGCGGCAAGGATAAGAGGTAACAACGATGCTTCACCTCTCTCACCCTCGACCATAATCACTATAATAATCGTAACATCGGTAATATATGCAATTATCGCAACACCTATCCTTATTGTAAGGCATATCTTAAAGCGCAGGGCAGAAAAGAAAGAGGTCTACGAATCACAGTTCAATGAAATATAACAAACAAAAGTGCCTGTATCCGGTGGATACAGGCACTTTTTAAATTTATAGGAAATTGCTTCATTTCGTGTGAGTTGTTTGCACCAAGAAAGGGAGCGGGATTCGGTGCGGGCCGGCGCCCGCTTTTTAATGTATTGATTTAGCCTAAAGTTATGCTGTAGCTGCCGCCGAGGATCTTACTGAACATCTCGAATAAGTACTGAGCCTTACTTACGTTACCTTCAACGGTAGTATTCAGAGTTTCGGACAGAGAACTTATGTAGTTATTAACCATACCGATAACCACGTTGTAAATGATGATCGCAACCACAAGCCATACGAGTACCCATATAAGAGTTGCGCGTGCATAGGACTTGATAGCCTTATCGGGAGCTGTGAATGCCATAATAAGTGCGGCTACCCAGCCGATTATCGGGACAGCGAAAATTATCTTATACATGAGGAAGATTCCCGTGGAGGGAGCCTTGGAATCAGAGCTGTCTTCAGTCTTTTCCTTCTTTACCTTTGTCTTTTCCTTTACGGGTGCAGGTGCGGGTGCAGGTGCGGTCTTCATCTGAATGGGAGTAGCTCTCATAGTAGGATCTGCTTCAAATTCGTTTACACCTACGGGTGCGGCGGCAGGAAGCTTAGTGCCGCAATCAGCACAAAAGGTCATATTATCGCGGTTTTCCTTACCGCAATTAGTGCATATCTTTGCCATTATATATCTCCTTTATTTTATTACTTCTTTGTGGTCAGTACCCTCGAAGAATCGAGAAGTATATCTCTCTCACAGAAGGGTACCTTTTCTTTGCCTATAAGCTGATAGGTCTCGTGTCCCTTACCTGCGAGGAGAATAACGTCACCCTGCTCAGCATTTTCAACAACGTATCCGATAGCTTCGGTTCTGTCTGCAAATCTGACGTAAGGCAGGTCACTTATATGCTCAATTATCTCATCAATTATGGCATCGGGATCCTCGCAACCGGGATTATCGCTTGTTACAACGGCAAGATCGGCATATTCAGCCGCCGCCTCTGCCAATTCTCTTCTTCTCAGCTGTGTTCGCTCACCAACCGAGCCGAAGAGCACGATAAGTCTCTTTGGATCATATTCCTTTAAAGTCTTAAGCACGCTTTCAAGACTGACTCCGTTATGCGCGTAGTCGATGATAAAGGTAGCATAAGGGAGAGCATCGATTATCTCAAAACGGCCGTTAACACGGCAGAAGGGCAGATTTTTAGCAACGTCTACCGCACTGATACCGAGTATTCTACACACCGCAAAGGCTGTCATTCCGTTATAAACACTGTATATACCTGGTGTAGACACCTTAAGCTTGGTCCTTACCTCATCATATTTACAGTCAAAGGACATACCCAAAACCGAGTCAGTAGAATACTTTTCTATATTATCTGCAGTAAAGTCACCGTTATGTAACGAGATAGTATAGACCTTATCCATAGCCGCCTCAAGCATATAAGGTGAGTCATCGTCATCTATATTGATTACAGAGTTACGGCTTCGGGCAAAGAGTCCGCTTTTACATTCACGGTATTCCTCATAGGTCTTATGCTCGATATCGCTTATATGGTCGGGCGAGAGATTGGTGAATACACCTATTTCAAACTCTATACCGTGTATACGGTTAAGCTTAACCGCCTGCGAGGAAACCTCCATGACACAGTATTCACAGCCCGCTTTCACCATCTTATCGAAGGTACGGTACAGCTCGTTACTCTCGGGAGTAGTATTGACGGTAGGTGTAAGCTCACCGTTAATGATAATACCGTTTGTACCGATAACAGCAGCATTCTTGCCGCATTTATTAAGTATCTGAGCTATTATATTAGAGGTTGTAGTCTTACCCTTGGTACCCGTAATACCTATTATCTTAAGCTCCTTGTCAGGATATCCGAAAAACTGACGCGACACCTCGGCAAGAGTGATTCGTGTATCCTCACAAATTATGACCTTGGCATCACAGGGCAGATCAAGCTCTCTTTGAGCAAAGAAAAGTCTTGAACCCTTGTCATAAGCCATTTTAGCATAGTCGTGTCCGTCAAAAGACGCACCCACAAGACATACAAAAGCTGTGTCAGGCGCTGCTCTTCGCGAATCGTAAATTATATCTCTTATTCCAAAAAGATCATATTTCATCTTCAAAATCCTCAAAGCCTACAGGTGTTTTTTCGCAGAACTGAATAGATCGCCATGCCAACACCTCAAGGGCGTCTAAATAATATGAATCGAGATTGTACTGCTTTTTGATTATCGAAAGCTCGGTACAACCGAGAATTATCTTATCAGCACCAAGTTTACGAAGCTCGGCGGAGACCTTGTTAAATTCTCTCATATCAACAGCTCTTCCCTGCTTCACCGAGCCGTAGATAATGTCCATGACCCTCTTTTGATTAGCCTCACAGGGCACTATACATTCGATACCAAACCGATTCGCCATTCTCTGATAGGTCTCAGTCATAACTGTACCGTCGGTTGCCATGATACCGATCCTCCGGCAGCCCTTATCCGAGCAGAGCTTAACCGTCTCATATATTATATTTATTATCGGAACGGATATATTATCCTGCAATTCGCTGTAGAAATAATGGGCTGTATTGCAAGGGATAGCAATAACATCACAGCCGTAATCAATAAGTCTTCTTGCATTATCGATCATAACGGGAGCGGGATTATCCTTCGATGCTCCCATAATATAGCTTGTACGATCGGGGGTTGTGGCAGCACTTGATATGACCATATCTATATGGTCCTGATCGCACTGTGCCTTGGTATGCTCGGTTATCATCTCATAGAAATATGCGCTGGACATAGGGCCCAAGCCTCCGAGTATACCCAGAATATGCTTGTTTTCTGTCATTATATTAAACCTTATAATATGTCTTAAACTTCTTTATATGGTTATGCTCGTGAATGGTAACGAAGGCAAGACGCTTGAGATTACCCTTAAGGTCGAACTTATAACGCATTGAGGAATAGGCCTTCTTAGCCTTGATGAGACTCTTCACCTTAGCCTTCTGCTCCTCGGTAATATAGTTATATACCACCTTATCGGGAACGTATCTCCAATATATCTCATTTGAGTTATAATGTGTTTCGGTAAAGGGCTTGTTTTCAATTCTGTCCTCAACAACGTTTCTTGCGATGTTGTTACCCGAGGCTGTAACGTAATAGTTGCTTCTTCCCTGTCTTACGTTTATCTCGAAGGCACGGTAGCTGCCGTCGCGGCTGTCATACTTTATATCAAAGTTAGAGTAGCCTACAAAATGTATCTCCTCAAGGAACTTTTTCATCTTCTGCATAAGCTCATCATTACGCTCGGTAATAATAGCACAGTGATTGCCGAGTCCCTTGGGGGTATGCTCCTCCAAAAGCACGTGTCCCAGACACATCATACGCACGTTAGCATCCTTATCCGAATAGGAGGTAAGAACATACATAGAGTTATCGTTACCGGGAATGGTGTCCTGAAGGATTATCTTGTCGGGATAGCCCGAAGCATATATCTCATCGATGATCCTCTGAGCTTCCTCCTTGGTTTTTGCTCTGTACACTTTCTTCATGCCTTCAAATTCATGCTTCCAGTAAAGAACCGAGCTTGAAGGCTTAACGATAATAGGATAATCAAATCCTATATCGTCTATAGAATCTCCCTTACCCACAACCTTTGTCTTGGGATAAGGAATATTATATTTCTCGCAGTACTCGTAAAAATGCTCCTTTAAGGTTATCTCGTCTATAAGCTCCTTTGTGGTATAGGGAGCGATATAAGCGGGGTCAAGTCTGTCCTTGTTTGTTATAATAAGAGCAACGTAATCATCTGTACAGCCCATAACGATCAGCTTCTCGCCCTTATGCTCCTTGGCAAAAGCGTTGAGGACCTCAACCATCCTGTCGGGAGTGTCAAAATCGGGTATCGCAGTGAACTTAATGATCTTCGAATTCATAGTTGCACCGATGGGATATCTGCCGAATGCATGGCTTATAACACCGTATTCCTCGTGAAAGGCTCTTGCAACGTTATAGCAGTTCAGATCGGCGCCTAAAAGCACGGGAGTAATCTTTTCCATAATAATTATACCTCGTCAATAAAGAATCTCTTATACCAGGTAAGGAAGGTGAATACAGTCCATATCTTACGCTGATTGTTTGCCTTCTCTGCCTTATGATCATCGAGAAGCTTCATAAGCTTATCCGTATCAAAGAACTCCTTGGCATAATCCGAGGTAAAGTATTCCTTAACTATGTTATAATACTTTTCCTCTCTGAGCCAATAGCGTATCGGTACGGGGAATCCAACCTTGATACGGTTTACCCATTCCTCGGGAAGGGTCTGCGCTGAGGCACGGCGGAGAATGTACTTTGTATTCTCTGGGGTTATCTTATATTTCGAGGGAATGCCTGCGGCATGCTCCATAACTACCTTATCAAGGAAGGGCACTCTCAATTCAAGCGAGTGAGCCATACTCATCTTATCAGCCTTGAGAAGGATATCACCGGGTAACCAGAGATTGAGATCAAGATACTGCTTCTTGATAAGCTCATCCTTATCCTTAACTCTGTCATATATCTTACCTGTTATCTCCTTGACGGTAGGAGCATTGCGATATTCGGGATTTACGATATCGTTTGCTTCCTTCTCGTCAAATACCTTTGCCTGACCTATAAACCAGTTTTCCGGCTTTCCGCTTCCCTTGATAATGAAATCATGACCCTTGAAATATGGGAGCTTCTCGGATAAAGAAGCGGCACCGCGTCTGATAAAGCCGGGCATCTTCTTATATTTACGCATAGCGGGTCTCTCGTCATATTCCTCATAGCCTGCATATATCTCGTCTGCACCCTCGCCCGAAAGCACTACCGTAACATGCTCGGTTGCAAGTCCTGCAAGGAAATAGAGCGGTACGCTTGAAGGGTTAGACTGAGGCTCATCCATATGGTACTGTATGGTCGGGAACATTTCAAAGCACTCGTCCGCGGTTATAAGCTTTCTTACATTCTCGATACCGAGGATATCGGAAAGCTCCTTAGCGTAATTGGTCTCATTGAATTTATCATAATCAAAACCTACCGAGAAGGTTTTATCAGGCATAAGGGATGCTGTGATATAGCTTGAATCTATACCTCCCGAAAGGAAGGATGCAACCTTAACGTCACTTATACGGTGAGCTGCGACAGATTCGTTAATGACCTTATCAAGCTCCTTTTTATATTCGTCAAAGGGCTTATCCTTTGAGTCAAAATCAACGTCCCAGTATCTCTTTACGGTCATATTACCCTTTTCATAAACGAAATAATGAGCAGGAGGAAGCTTATATACACCCTCAAAAAAGGTCTCAGGCTGGGATGAATACTGGAAGGTAAGATAGGGACGAAGAGCGTCCTTGTTTACCGCCTTTTCAAAATCTGGATGATCGAGAAAGCTCTTGATCTCAGAGCCGAAAAGGAAGCTGCCGTTCTTTGCTTTGGTATAATAGAAGGGCTTAATACCGAAGAAGTCTCTTGCACCGAAGAGCTTATTTTTCTGTTTATCCCATATAACAAAGGCAAACATGCCGCGGAGCTTATAAACGATATCCTCTCCGTATTCGATATAACCGCGAAGCAGAGCCTCTGTGTCACAGTTACTCTTAAAGGTATGACCGAGCTTTTCAAGATCACGGCGGATATCCATAAAGTTATATATCTCGCCGTTGAAGGTAATGGTAACGTTACCGTCCTCACTCGTCATAGGCTGTCTGCCTGCTTCACTCAGATCGAGAATACTAAGTCGGCGGAAGCCTAATGCTACGTCCCCCTCTATGTATTCGCCTGCCATATCGGGACCGCGATGGATTATTCTATCCATCATTTTATTAAGTATTTCTTTTTTATTTTCGATTTTGGATACAAAGCCTACAAATCCGCACATAGTTATCTCCTTATTTCTTTGAATAAAGCTCTGCGGCTTTTACGGTGTTCTTTAAAAGCATGGTAATAGTCATAGGTCCAACGCCGCCCGGAACGGGAGTAATAAAGGATGCTTTAGGCTCGCAGCTTGCAAAATCAACGTCACCGGTAAGCTTACCGTCAGCACGGCGGTTGATACCGACATCAACCACTACCGCACCCTCCTTGATCATATCGCCCGTGATAAAGTCCGCTTTACCTATAGCGGCTACAAGTATATCGGCAGAGAGACATTTAGCGCGAAGATCCTTGGTCTTTGAATGACAGATGGTAACCGTACCGTTTGCATGTAAGAGAAGCATCGCCTGAGGCTTACCTACAATATTACTTCTGCCCACAACAACACATTCCTTGCCTGCAGGATCGATACCGTAATGAGAAAGAAGGCACATAACACCTGCAGGAGTACAGGGTAAGAAGTCATAGTCGCCCGTCATTATCTTACCTACGTTTACCGGATGAAAAGCATCAACGTCCTTAGTGGGGGTGATAGCATTGATAACAGCATTCTCATCTATATGCTTGGGTAAAGGAAGCTGAACGAGGATACCGTGAATATCCTCCTTTACGTTGAGCTTTTCAATAAGATCAAGAAGCTCATCCTCTGTAGTCTCCTCGGGAAGGTCATAACTCTCGGAATATATGCCGCACTGAGCACAGCCGAGTTTCTTATTTTTTACATATACCTGAGAGGCGGGATCGCTTCCTACAAGGATAACCGCAAGTCCCGGTTTTGTCTCCATTTTTTCAACCTGAGCCTTGATAAGCTCTCTTTCTGCGGCGGATACCGCTTTACCGTCAATTATCTGTGCCATCTTCATCATCCTCCTTGTCATCAGGCAGGTCGTCCTCTTCCTTATCCTTAAGGTAAAGAGGTCTTATAACGTTGAATTTTTTTATTCTTAAAATTATAATCGCAGCAAGACAGCCTAAGAAGAATAAAAGACCTATAAGCTGAGAAGCCTTGACAGAGCCGAAGAAGAGCGAGTCGGTACGAAGTCCCTCGATAAACATTCTTCCGAAACCGTACCAGCCGAGATACCAGAGGGCAACATCGCCGTCAAACTTCTTCTTTTTGTAAAAAATATTGATAAGCACGAAGCCGAAAAGATTCCATACACATTCGTACAGGAATGTGGGCTGTGCATAAATTTCGCCGTTAATGACCATGGTAAAGGGGTTCTTTTCCTTCCAGCCGTCAAGCACATAGCTCTTACCGAAGAATACGAAGCTCTCGGTAGAGCCGTATGCCTCGGCGTTCATGAAGTTTCCCCATCTGCCGATCATCTGACCGAGCATTACACCCGGTCCAACGCAGTCAAGGACTACGGGGATGTACATCTTCTTGATCCATGCGGCAATAATAAGTGCCGAGCAGCCGCCTATTATACCGCCGTAGATGGCAAGACCGCCCTCCCAGACCTTAAATACATCCCAGAAGGAATCATATTGGTCGAGATTGGTCAATACATAGAAAAGTCTTGTACCTATAACACCAAACACCACCGTCGCTATAGCCAGATCGAGATAGTGATCGTTCACTATTCCCTTCTGTCTCAGGCGCAGATATGAATATAAAACTGCGGCTATTATAGCCAAAGTAATGATTATACCGTACCACGCGATCTCATGTCCGAAGAGAGTAAATGCCACCGAATCGAGTTTAAGATCGTTTATTCCTATATTGGGAAAAGAAACTGTATTCATTTGCTACTCCTTATCTACAGGTACTACAGTTGTCATGGTGTAGTACTCACAGCGAAACATCGATTTGAAGAGTTCGTTTGTATAGTCGTATTCAAGATTGCCCATAAAATCGGTAAACTCAAGAATATCTCCGTCGTCAAACACATAATCGAGGAAATTATTTGCTATCTCCTCGGTAGAATCAAAGCTCTTGACCATACCCGCATACATAACGCGCTTACATCTCTCAAAGTCCTCTTTGTTAAGTCCGGTTTTCTTAGTCTGCTCGACCAGCAAGGCGAATCTCGAATAAACCTCCTCAGGATCCTTAGCTTCGCCTGAAATACTGAGGAAGGAATACGATTTATTGTGGGATGCCCAGGGATCAAGAGAGCCTGAGATAACACCCTCGTCATAGAGCTCGTTATAGAAGGTTGAGGATTTGCCGAAGAGCATATCCGAAATAACTGACATTGCCGCACTCTTCTTCATTCTTTCATCGGGATCTGCGCTTATATCGATATCCTTGACACCTATCGAGAACATAGGCATAGATACCTGCATCTTATAGCATCTGCGCTTCTCGACTACCTGTGCTTGCTCGGGCTTAGCCTCGCTTATAACGTCAAAGGGCTCGCTCTTTTTAAGATTACGGTCTGCACATTCAAGCACAGAAGCAACATCAACGTCTCCGCACACCACCAAAGCCATATTATTGAGGTTATAGAAGGTGTTATAGCAGCTGTAGAGAAGCTCGGGAGTTATCTCTGCGATAGAATCAACGGTGCCTGCGATCTCGATACGCACGTTGTGATCTTTATACATCGACTGAAGCATACCGAAGGTAAGGGCTCTTCCGGGATTATCCTCGCACATTCTTATTTCCTGGGCAATAATTCCCTGCTCCTTCTCCACCGTTTCTGCCGTGAAATAAGGATGGGTTACAAAGTCAAGGAGAATATCAAGGGATTCGTAGACCTTATCGGTAGCCGAGAAGAGATATGCGGTCATACCGAAAGAGGTATAGGCGTTTGCCTGTGCACCGGTCTTTGCAAACCGCGCAAAGGTATCCTCGCCGTTTTCATTCTCAAACATCTTGTGCTCAAGGAAATGTGCGATACCGTCGGGAACCTCAATAAAGTCCTTATCTCCCGCCTTTTTAAAGCGGCAGTCAACAGAGCCGTACTTGGTTCCGAACAGAGCGTAGGTGCTTGCCATCTTCTTCGGAAATACGTAGACGTCAAGACCGCTTTTATGCTTTATATAATAATATTTTTCACCGAGAAGGCTGTTTGATCTTTCAATTATATTATTCATCGTCCTCTGCCTCCCCTTCCAAGGTAGGATCCATAAAGTATACCGTATCAAGGGTTATTTCCTTGGCTACGGATGAGATATCTTCCTTTGTAACCGTCATTACCTGCTCGGATACCTCTGCAGGCGAATCGTTCATGCCTGCAAGCATTCTGCCGAGATACCAGTTTTCCATTCCCTCGGGACTGTCGTCAAGCTCACGGTAGGAATTAAGGATAGAGCTCTTTGCAGAGAGAAGCTCGTCATCGCTTATATTACCTATTACTATATCGTTTAACTGATTGAGTATCTCGTTGTATGCCTTTTCTCTGTTATTCTTTTCGATTCCCGCTGCTACGAGCATTACACCCTTCTGAGGTTCGGGAACACTTCTGCAGTAGTAACAAAGGCTCAGCTTTTCTCTGACGTTCATAAAGAGCTTGCTTGTGGGAGATGAGCTGAAAATAGAATTAAACACAACGAACTTATAGAAATCACCGTCCGAAAGCACCTTACCCGTTCTGAAGCCCAGGGTGAGCTTTGCTTGAGTTACGGGCTGAGGCTCTTGGATATTTTTGATCTCTGACGCTTTTCTTATAACCTTTGTTTCAAGAGCAATAGGCTCTCTCGGCTTAAAATCAAGCGTACTCTTTATCTTGTCACCGATATCCTCGCTGTAGCTTCCGACAAAGAATATCTCCACCCTTGCGGTATCGATAAGCTCAAGATAATGCTTATAGAGAGTATCGGCATCTACCTTTTCGATATCCTCGGCATAACCGAGAGAGGAGATCCCGTATGCCTCATCCTTACACATCTCCTCGTTTGCCCTCTGCATGGCATAGGAGTTCTTATTGTTGATCTGTGCCGCAATACGGTCACAGAGATTCTGCTTCTCTGTCTCAAGATATTTTACGCTGAAAACACCATCCTCAAGATAAGGTCTGAATATTACCTCGTGAAGGATATCAAGAGTTCCGCCTATGATATCACATCCGTCGGGAGCGTAGGAATTATTGAGTATACCGCAGTTGAAGCCGCAGAACTGTATCTCGCCCTTTTTAAAGCAGCGTGTGTTTATGGTGCTTGCATAGAGCGTATCGAGAGCTATGCTCATCTTTTCCATTGTGGGATAGCTTACAGTTCCCCTTGTGAGAATAAGAGGAAGAAGCGCATTCATAGACGCCGTTTCCCTGCTCAAAGGAGAAGCAAAGGAAACCGACAGATAATTATTTTTAAACTTGGGCGTATCAACTACGTTGAGATATACACCCTTGGTCAATTCGATTCTTTTTACAGACATTATATACCTTCTTAAAATTAATAATAATATATTATACTACATTAAAAAGAATTTTTCAATAGTATATATTATTTATATGTATATTTTTCCTTAATTCTTTTGACCTATTCGCATTTTTATATAGGGTTTTTCGTCATCAAGGAGTATTCTTTTATCACTATCAACATTCTTCCCGGCAGTTTCGTTGTAATCTGTAATTATCAGCCTTTCGCATTCAAGCTCGGGAGATACACTCTGTCTTTTACCCGAGCCGGCCTCTCCGATAACGATATCCATTGCATCATAAAGGCTGTCACCGATCTCAAAATACCCCTTGCCGTAATAGGCAATATCCTCACCGCTATACTCTATCTCACCCGACTGAACGGGAACGGAGGAGTCCTTGATATATTCGGGAGCTGATATCTCTACTTTGACACCGTTTATACAGAATTCCCGTCCGTATTCATAGTATAAGACCTTGGCCCCGTTTTCAAGACATGAGCTTTCGGTCTCCTCGGCTATGACACTCTCTGTTTCGTCACGGGGTACGGGAAGATAGATATAATCGATATGCTGAAGCTTGGTATAATTATACAAAGTCGTTTTATGTCTGTCCGAATACTTCGACACTACCCATGCATCAAGCTCACAGGAATACAGCTCTCTTGAAAGCATGTAGAAGCTTCTTTTGGCGGAGGTACTGCTTCCCTTTCCGAAATCGATATACAGAGTATCCGCACCCTTCCTTATAATAAAAGCGTCATTTCCGCCTTGAGATGAAAACAGAACGTCCGCCTCTTGATTATAGCTGCCGTTATATATCAGCACCGACAGAGTAAAGCAGAGTATCCAGAGAAGATAGGACATAAGAAAGTATATCTTCTTTCTGAATATAAAAGCAGTTACAAAACCGACTCCATAGGCAATAAGGGTATAGTACACAAAGGGATAATTAAGACTTACCGTGATACCCGATACAGAGGATATGACAGATATCAAATATAAGAATGGATCGACAAGTATATCAAGAACCGCACCCACAGCCAAGCACATAAGATGAATGGGAGACAAAATAAAGAACACAGGTATACAGAATAATATAGCCGTAATAAGAGGATTCAATATAAGATTTGACACAACTCCCGCAAGAGAGAAGGTATCGAAGCACAGTACCATCGGCAAAAGAGAAAAGCTCAGTGCCGACAAGGTGGTTATTATAGAAAGCATTATCGAAGACAAAAAGCGTTTAAGAGGCTTAGTCTCGCTCTTAAGCCTTCTCATCACACTTCCGACAACTATGATTATGCCAAGCGTCGAGGTAAAGGAGAGTATAAGTCCTACGTCAAACACGGAAGACGGAGAAATCACAACTATAAGAGATACCGCCGTAAAGAGTGAGGTCAAAGAATCCTTATCCCTCTTTACAAAATCACCGAGAGCCATAATTATAAACATTATACTCGCACGAAGTACAGATGCGGAGGCTCCGGTTATAAAGATAAAGAAAAGACAGAAGAAAATCACTATAAGCGAAATAACACGTTTCCTTATTTTCAGAAATCCGGCAAAAAGAGAGATACATCCCATGAATACCGCTAAATGCATACCGCTTATGGCAAGCATGTGAGACACACCGCATCTTGTAAAATCTCTTCTTACCGAGTCATCAAGCTCAGCCTTATCACCTACGGTAAGCGCAGAAAGAAGAGCTGCGGTGTCAGAATCGGTATATCGATCAAAGAGAGCTGTACAATAAGTTCTGACATTATTGAAGAATTCCGTCGCGCGGTTATCCTTGTGACCAATTATTTCAAAGCCGTCCTCGGTCTCTATATCGGCATTTATCCAAATACCCCTTGCACGGTAATAGGTTTTTTCATTAAAGCCGTAGTTGTCCTCGGGAAATTCGGAGAAGGTAAGCTCACAGCGTATAACGTCTCCCTCTTTGATCTCCTCGGGAAGCACAAAGCTGCCTACGTTACACTTATATTCAACATTTTTACCCTCAAGCTTCAGTATTCTTCCGTTAAAGAAGACGGTATGATCCTCCTGATAGGTAATTTCGTCAACTATTGCCTCGGCTCTGCCCTTGTTCATGTTAAGATTTATCTCGTCATAAACGATAAGGTCGAAGTATATAAAGGACAATGACGAGGAAATCACGAGCGCCAAAAGAACTCCCGTCAGCCTGTCAAGATGTCTGCCCTTAAACATAAGAAGTATAAAGGCTGCAAGTGACAACGTAAATACAATCAGCTTGATAACGGGAGAAATATAAAAGAATATAAGGCAAAAGCCAAGAAATACCGCAAGACAGAAAGCAAGCGGTCTTTTATAAAATATCTTCATAACAACAATTATAAAGCAAAGCCTGTCACGTGTCAATATATACATTTTTATGTAAGAATATTGATTTTTATAAAACACTGTGATAAAATCAGTTATCTCTATTATAAAGAAACAAGCAAGGAGCATATATAAATGAAGATAAAGACACTTCCCCATCTTTTCAGCATTTGCAAGCTTAAGTCTGTTGAAAATGACATATTTAATAAGGAATTTTCCTTTTTAAGCGTAACCGACGAAGAAATATCCCTTGTATGCAAAACTGAGGATATACCCGAAAACGTAATATCCCGAAAGGACACTATGATGGGCTTTCGTATAGAGGGTACTCTTGATTTTTCGCTTATAGGAATATTGGCAGAGATAACCACCGCCCTTGCAGAGGCAAAGGTTCCGGTATTTGCGATATCTACGTATAATACCGATTATATATTTATTGAGGCAAAACATAGCTTCAAGGCTAAAAGTGCTTTAAAAAGCAAAGGATATGAAATTTAAGGAGAGCTTCGGCTCTCTTCATTTTTTTGACAGTTTTTTTGCCTTGGCAATGATAGAATATCAAAAAAAGAAAGGACGAAAGAAAAATGCAGGAATCAATATGCAGATCAGAATATGATGAGGGCATACTTATACTCAGGCTGTCAGGAGATATCGACCATCATACTGCTAAGAAAATGAGAGAGGAGATCGACACGAATCTCTATTTGTACAGGGCGTCAACCGTTATTATCGATCTGAGTGAGATAGATTTTATGGACTCATCCGGGCTCGGTCTTATCCTCGGCAGACATGCAAAAATAAAGGATCTCGGAGGAAGAATGATAATATCCGATCCATCACCGAGAGTTGAGCGAATCCTGAATCTGGCGGGGACGGAAAAGATCATAAAAATAAAGAGAGGAAAAGGAGTTAAAAATGAAAAGATCGCAGAATAAAATGAGCCTTACCATACCTGCAAGGTCGATAAACGAGAGCTTCGCGCGTTATGCCGTATCCACCTTTGCGGCACAGCTTGATCCTAGCCTTGAGGAGATTGCGGATATCAGAACCGTCGTTTCCGAGGCGGTTACAAATTCTATAGTACACGGCTACATGGAGTCGGAGGGTAAGATATACATATCAGCCGAATATTACGACGACAGAAGCATCAAGATAACAGTCAAGGACAAGGGCAAGGGTATCGACGATATAAAAAAGGCGATGGAACCTTTCTATACAGGAGCACCGGGTACAGACAGAGGCGGCATGGGCTTCACCATAATGTCAAGCTTCACAGATAAGCTGAGCGTACGCTCCGTACCAAACAAGGGTACAACGGTTACAATGATAAAAAAACTGAAAATAAAGCTCTGACACCTACATATTTTAATAAGTGTGGTGAAATCTATTGACAAATGAAAACAATACTGTATTATTAAAGAAGATCGCAGAGGGTGACAAAGACGCTCTTGAAAAACTCGTATGCGAAAACATGGGTCTGGTCAAATCCATCGCCCTTCGTTTTATGGGAAGAGGAGCGGAGATCGAGGACCTTATACAGATCGGGAGCATAGGGATGATCAAGGCATCAAGAAGCTTTGATTTTTCCTATAACACCAAGTTCTCGACCTATGCCGTCCCCCTTATAATAGGCGAGATCAGACGTTTTCTTCGTGACGACGGACAGATAAAGGTCTCTCGTCAGCTAAAAAGAAGCGGTATCACCGTAATGAAGGCAAGCGAGGAATTCATAAAAAATAATGGAAGAGAACCGACCCTTTCCGAACTAAGTTCAATTTGCAATATGCCCGCCGAGGAGCTTACCCTTGTGCTTGAAGCCGTTTCTCCCGTTCAGTCCTTAAACGAAAGCGTCGGCTCAGAGAGTAATCTTACCTTTGAATCTATGCTTGCGGACAAGGACAATAAGATAGATCACCTGACCGAATCGATAGCTCTGCGTGAGGCGGTAAGCGAGCTCGACGAGCTGTCAAGAAAGATAATTCACCTTCGTTACACCAAAGAATTATCCCAGCAACAGACAGGAAGTATCCTCGGAATAAGTCAGGTCAAGGTATCGAGAACCGAAAAGAAGATAATGCAGACCTTACGGGAAGCATTATAGATTCACGGTCACATAAAATTTACATTTTTTATATTTTATTTTTTTCGATAACTCTTGACAAACGATTTCAATTTATATATACTATTTTGTGCCTGCGTCAACGGGCTAATATTTCAGGAGAAATTAAACCCTATGAGTATGCAAATCGATATGGCACCGATCCTTTCGGGTGAGGTTAAATCAATTCCCTTTGATTTCAGCTTCAGCTTTGAGGACAGCACTATAATCCACGGTGTAGAGTTCCCTGAGCTTTTTAAGATCACGGGCTCAGTTACAAACAGCGCCGGTTATATGAAGCTTACCGCTTGTGCTACGGTACCTTATAAAACAGCATGCGCCAGATGCTTAAAGAGCATTGAAGGTGTATTACCCATCTCGTTTGAAAAGAATGTCGCTGTCATTTCCACTCTTCAAAACGAAGACACAGATGACTATCTCTTCATTGAGGACGCAAAGCTTGATCTCTACACACCCGTGTGCGATGAGATCCTATTAGAATTTCCTACCAAGCTTCTCTGCAAGGAGGATTGCAAGGGACTGTGTCCCAAGTGCGGTAAGGATTTAAACGAAGGCAGCTGCAGCTGTCCCACCAAGGAGATCGATCCGAGACTTGCGATTATTCAAAAGTACATCGATTCTCTGGATGAATAAGTTAACAAAAAACATTTATATAACGGAGGTGTAGGTAACATGGCAGTACCGAAGAGAAAAGTATCAGGCGCAAGACGCGATAAGAGACGTTCCAACAATTCTAAGCTTTCTATGCCCGGCATGACAGCATGCCCCAAGTGCGGTGAGATGAATCTCTCCCACAGAGTTTGCAGAGCTTGCGGAACTTACAAGGGTCAGGAAGTTATCAGCGTTAAGGAAGAAGCATAATTAGTTTATTATGTCTTGTCGGGCGTATATACCGCATTTTGCGTGTCTGTACGCCCTATTTTATATTTAATGGTATCACAAAAAACGTACTTGAAGGCTGAGCGGTTGATTTCTTTGCGCCATACTTCACTACGAAATCTTGAAATAGCTCCACTATTCCTGCGATTTCTGCGTTCGTCTGACACAAAGCTCTCTTACCGTCAGCTCTCCAATTAGTTTTTCGTGCTACCAGTGTTTTTCGGGTATCACAAAAAACGTACTTGAAGGCTGAGCGGAAAATAATTTAGTGCCCGTTTTCCTATTCATTATTCATTAATTGGAGTACAAATGGTTAAAATTTGCGGTGTTGAAGGGGGTTCTCTTGCCGAGAAGGCAGGAATAATGCCCGAGGATTATTTAATTAAAATAAACGGAAAGGATATTAACGACGTCCTTGACTACCGTTTTCATACAGCGAACAAAAAAATAATACTTACCATCCACCGCAAAGCCGAGCTTTTTGACGTAAAGATCAGAAAGCCGGAATATGAGGATATAGGGCTTGAATTTGAGACCTTCTTAATGGATGAGAAGCGTTCATGCCGTAACAAGTGTATCTTCTGCTTCATCGATCAGAACCCCCACGGCTTGCGCGAGACGATATATTTTAAGGATGACGACTCACGAATGTCCTTTCTGACGGGAAGCTATATCACTCTTACCAATCTAAGCGAAGCGGATATCGACCGTATATGCGATATGAAGATATCCCCCATTAACGTTTCGGTGCATACTACCAATCCCGAGCTGAGATGCAAAATGATGAACAACCGTTTTGCGGGCGACAGCCTTTCGGCATTAAAGAAATTTTCGGAAGCGGGAATACGCATCAACGCTCAGATCGTTCTCTGCAAAGGAGTAAACGACAAGGAGGAGCTTACAAGAACAATGAACGATCTTGAAGCACTCTTCCCTTCTGTTCAGAGCGTTTCGGTAGTCCCCAGCGGTTTGACAAAGTACAGAGAGGGCTTATATCCCCTTGAACCCTTCTCGGGAGATGAATGTAAGGAAGTAATAGATCAGGTCAGAGCCTTCTCGGATATTTGCAGAGAGAAGCACGGCACAGGTCTCTTCTATCTCGGCGACGAGTTCTTTATCAAGGCGGGACTTACATTACCCAATGCCGATTATTATGACGGTTATCCTCAGATCGAAAACGGTGTGGGCCTGATCACTTCAATGAAGGACGAGTTCTATGACGAGCTTGACTTCATCGACACATACCCCAATGCAGAGGATAAACGCGAGATTTCAATAGCAACGGGAGAAGCGGCATATAAGTTTATTTCAGAGATCGCTTGTGCATTATGCGAGAAGCTCCCCAACACAAAAATCAACGTATACAAAATCAAGAACAATTTCTTTGGCGAGAATATAACCGTTGCAGGTCTTATCACAGGCAAAGATCTCATGGAACAGCTTAAGGGCAAGGAGCTCGGAACCAAGCTGTTTCTTCCCTCGGTTATGTTAAGGTACGAAAATGACCTTTTCCTCGACAATGTTTCAATAGAGGACTTATCAAAGCATCTAAATGTAGATATCGATATAGTCAACAACAGCGGCTATGAGCTTATAGAGAAGCTCTTACAGGATTAAAGGAGGTTCAAATGTCAAAACCGGTAGTTGCAATAGTGGGACGCCCCAACGTGGGTAAGAGTACCCTTTTTAATAAATTGGCAGGCAAGCAGATAGCCATAGTCGAGAACACCCCCGGTGTTACACGTGACAGAATATATCATGAGATCGAATGGAACGGCAAGGAGATGCTCCTGGTCGACACCGGAGGTATTGAGCCCAAGACCGACGATCTTATGTTAAAGCATATGAGAATGCAGGCACAGATAGCCATTGAATCTGCAGATGTTATAATATTTATGACCGATGTTACCACCGGTCTTACCGCAAATGACCGTGATATCTGTACCATGCTCTTAAAGAGCACCAAACCCCTTGTCCTTGCAGTCAACAAGTGCGACCGCATAGGCGATCTCCCCTTCGAATTTTACGAGTTCTACGAGCTCGGTGTTGAGGGTGAGCCCATTCCCGTTTCCTCACTTCACGGTACGGGAAGCGGCGATATCCTCGACCGTGTAGTCGAGCTCTGTCACTTTGACGATGATGAAGATGAGGAAGAGGACGACTCCATCAAGGTTGCCTTCATCGGCAAGCCCAACGCAGGTAAGAGCTCTATTATCAACCGTTACCTCGGTGAGGACAGACTTATCGTTTCCAACATTGCGGGTACCACCCGCGATGCTATCGACACCAAGGTCGAAAACGAGCACGGCAAGTTCGTGTTCATTGACACAGCAGGCATCAGAAGACATGCCAAGATCGATTCCAAGATAGAGCATTACAGCGTTCTCCGTGCCAAGTCCGCAGTAGACAGAGCTAACGTATGCTGTATTATGATCGATGCCACACAAGGCGTTACCGAGCAGGACGAGAGAATTGCGGGTATCGCTCACGAATCGGGCAAGCCCTCTATTATAGTTATCAACAAATGGGACCTTATCGAAAAGGATTCCAAGACCGTTGACAACTTCACCAAGGAGGTCTACGAGGCTCTCGGCTATATGCAGTACGCTCCCGTTATCTTCGTTTCAGCCCTTACGGGTCAGCGTACAGGCAAGCTCTTTGAATATATCAAATACGTTTACGAGCAGTCGCTTCTTCGTGTAAGCACAGGTATGCTCAACGACGTTTTAAACGAAGCAACCTCCCGTGTTCAGCCCCCCTCCGACAAGGGCAGACGCTTAAAGATATACTACATGACACAGTCCTCTGTAGCACCTCCCACCTTCGTTATATTCTGTAACAGCGTAGAGCTCTTCCATTTCTCATATCAGAGATATATCGAGAATCAGATACGTTCTGTATTCGGCTTTAACGGTACTCCCATTAAGATCGTACTCAGACAGAAGGGAGAAGATCCTCAATGACCTTTACAGATCTTCGTATATTCGGTATACTCGGCTCTCCCTATGTTAAAAAGATAGTTGAGAACGATGTTCTGGAATACTCCTATACCAATCTCAGCGAATACGTTACCCGTTTTATAATAGTTTCGGTAATTATGGCTATTGTAGGCTATCTCCTCGGAAGCCTTAATTTTGCAATTATTATATCCAAGGTAAAGTATAAGGATGATATCCGTAAATACGGCAGCGGTAATGCCGGAATGACCAATATGATGCGTACATACGGCAGAGCTGCGGGAATAGTCACCTTCTTAGGTGATATTCTTAAGGCTGTGGTAACAGTTATTATCGCTACACTTCTTATGGGTGAGGCTTGCGGATATATTGCAGGCTTTGCGTGTATTCTCGGTCATTGCTTCCCCTGCTGGTACAAATTCAAGGGAGGTAAGGGCGTTGCTGTTACCGCCGCTATGATACTTACTCTTGAGCCCTTTGTATTTCTTACAGTGCTTATCGTATTTATAGCATGCGTGGCATTTACAAGATACATTTCACTCGGTTCAATGATGGGTGCTCTAATATATCCCATTATGCTCAAGAATTTTTATACATTTACCCATCCGAATTATCATATTCTCTACTTTGTAGTAATGATAGTGTCTATTCTTACCGCACTTATGATACTCTTCCTCCACCGTGAGAACATGAAGAGACTCCTTGCAGGTAAGGAAAACAAGTTCTCATTCAAGAAAAAAGGAACTAATAATCAGACCACGCATACAAAGTCGGAGGAAAAGAAATCCTTACACCATGATGATGAAACAGATAATTAAAATATCGGCATTACTTTTAGCTCTTTTACTTACCGCTTCCTGTAATGCAAAGTCGGCAACAACTAATAAAAAGTCGGAAAAGCAGTCGGAAAAGAAGCCTGCTCTCACAGAGAAGCTTACAGAGAAGGATCTCACCGAGCCTGCCGAACAAGGTACGGATGATATAACAGACACTGCTTTAACTCCCGATTCCGAGCCCGCCGAAGAAACAGCTGAGACGCAGCAAGCCGTGACAGAGCCCGTTACAGAGCAAGAACAGACCGAGCCGAAGGAAACAGAACCAAAGGAAACTGAACCGAAGGAAACTGAACCGAAGGAGACAGAACCCGATTCTCCCGTTATAAATGAGAACCCTTGCGAACCCGATATTCCTGAGGTAACAGAGCCTACCTATATAAACGGTATTCTTATAGCGAACAAGACCTATGCTCTTCCCTCCACCTATGCACCGGGCATCGACCCTGAAGCTAACAGCGCTTTAAATGCAATGATAGCTGCTGCGGCGCAGGAAGGCATATCTTTGTATGCTGTTAGCTCCTACCGTTCATACGATTATCAGGCAGGACTCTACGAGCGATACTGTAATCAGAGCGGGAAGGCCGAGGCTGACAGATATTCTGCACGACCGGGTCACTCAGAGCATCAAACAGGTCTTGCATTCGACTTAAACTCCTTAGAGCAGGATTTCGGCTTTACTGCTGAAGGCATCTGGCTTGCAAACCATTGTCACGAATACGGTTTTATAATTCGTTATCCCCATGATAAGGAGCATATTACCGGTTATATGTACGAGCCGTGGCATGTACGTTATTTAGGTATTGAAATCGCTTCATCCGTATATGAAAGCGGTCTATGCCTTGAGGAATATCTCGGTATAACTTCCGTTTACGCAGATTAACATTAAAATCGCTAAAAAGTTAAAAAAATAGACACAAATAAATTCAAAAAACACTTGCAATTTATAACAGATTGTGTTATAATCATTGTCATGTGATTAAAAGTAACCGTTTGGAGGTGTAGATATGGCAAAGTGTTCAGTATGTGGAAAGGGCGTTACCTTCGGTCAGAACGTATCCCACTCAAATCGTAAGACCAACAGAATGTGGAAGCCCAACATAAGAAAGGTTAAGGTTAACGACAACGGCACAGTTAAGACAGTAAGCGTTTGCGCTCATTGCCTTCGTTCCGGTAAGGTTACCAGAGCTTAATTAAACTTAATACGGTACTCATTCGGACGGTATATCACCGTCCGTTTTGCCTTTTGAAGGGCTTTGCCCTTCACCCTGCTCTTCGGGCTTGGAGTTAGCAGTAATCGATTTTTCAATGCCCGAAATAAACAGATCGACAAATTATAGTTTAGCGGTGGGTTTGCTGTGACAAAATGTCTTAAATAAACTAACGGAGAGCACTACACTAATAGCCTTCCCCAGCGGGGAAGGTGGCATTGGTGGAATTTTCTAAGCGCTTTCAAGCGGTTGGAAAATTCTACCCAA
>SVTI01000102.1 GCA_015063855.1 Oscillospiraceae bacterium | reverse complement strand
CTTTTTCGTCATGCACTTTTTTTACTATTTAATTCATAACACTTTTTAACATTTTACTATTGACTTTTAATAGTTAGTCTTTTTCAACGTCTGCCAGCTTGTCGATAGGTTTATCGACAAGCTGAAAAGCATAGAAAATCTATGCTTTTAATTATACATATTAAAATTCAACTCTTTTTGCTTCACAGCTTGCTACGACTTCTTCGAGCACGTTATATACTGCAGCGGTAATATCCATTCGGGTAATAGAATCCTTTGAAACCCCGTTCTTATTCAGGTCACTGTCAAAGATGGTGAAGGTGGAGTAGGTTATTGAATATGCAGGGAGTTCGGTGAAGGTGTCAAGGAAATTTACATCGAAGTTTATACCGTTGATAACTGCGTTTGATACCTGATAGTTAAGGGTATGGTCTGTGTCATTGATAAAGCAAGCAACTACGTCAAGACCTTCCTTGCCATTTTGGGTTTGTTGAATGATAATCTTACATTCTTCTGTGTCTATTATTGAAGTGCCTTCTTTATTAACCGATTGCTCATGATCGTTATTGTCGGCAGTAAAACAAAGGTATTGATTTTCCTTATCGCTTATCGTTCTGCCATTTTCATTATATATGGTGAATCTGAATGCATATTTGTTGATCTCCGTTATACCTGCAAGAGAGAGGAAGGCAGCATCGACCTCAAGGGCACAGGTAATAGTCTGTCCCTCTTTGGCTTCTCCCCATTTACTGTCACCTGCGGAGCATATTCCGTTGATTTCGGGATGCTTGAAGGCTACATGGATAGTTTCATCGGTATTATTGGTGGCGGTGCAGCTTATTACCGCATCGCCCTGAGAATCAATGTAGTAGGAATCCGCGGTTACAGTAATACCGTTTTTATTATATATTTCCGTGTTAAGCTCTGGGTCAAGGGAACCGATCTCCTTTGGTTCAGGCTTTTTACTTTTTTCTGTTTCCGTTTCTTTTTTGCTTTCAAAGCCTATGAGAGTGAAATCTGTGCAGCTGCAAAAGAGGACAGAGATTATAATACAAAGTATTAAGGCGATATATCGTTTCATTGGAGCAACCTCCGTTCATTCATATTTATTGAGTATTAATTATATCATGGAATCCTGTAAATGTCAATCTAAGATATGTATAAAGCGTGTCCCGTGGTAATATATATATTCTGAGGTGTTCAAATGAAAGAACTTAAAAAATATCTACCCGAAGGGTTAATATACGAGTTGTCTCGTTATGAATATATAAACGAGCTGCGTATCAAACGAAATACTTATGTCTGTATAAAGAAGGATGGCGTAAGCTATCGCCTCAGTACGTATATCAGTGACAGAGATTTTGAAATATTATTAGACAAGCTTCTTTGCAGATCATATCATTCACAGATAGGAAATATGGTGCAGGGGTATATAGCTCTCGGTGACGGATACAGGGTCGGTGTATGCGGTTCTGCGGTGCTTCGAGACGGGGTGATCACTAACCTAAGTGATATAATTTCCGTAGTTATAAGGGTACCAAGGGATATCAGAGGCTTATGCCGTCCTGTATGCGAATTTATGCAGAGGACAAACTTTAGTCAGGGAGTATTGATCTATTCTCCTCCCGGTGTCGGAAAGACCACATTGCTTCGAGATACGGCTTACACCCTTGCTTCTGAGCCTTATAATAAAAGGATTGCCATTATTGACTCAAGAAAGGAGCTATATACGGGCTACCTTAAAAGTTCATCGTTTATAGATCCATACATAGGTTATCCGAAGGGGAAGGGAATAGAGCTTGCTATACGAACCATGGCTCCTGATATAATTATCTGTGATGAGATAGGAAATAGGGAGGAGACGGATGCTATACTTGATAACCAAAGTTCGGGCGTACCCATTATCGCGAGTGCACACGGCTCAGACCTATCCGCGCTTATAATGAGGGAAAATATGGCAAAGCTTTATAAGAGCTCGGTTTTTGGATGTTATATGGGTATAAGCCGAAGGTCCGGTAACGGTAAATATCGTTATGAGATATACGAATCGGAGGAAAAAAGAATTGCAACTTAAATATTCGGCTATAATCGTGCTTCTGTCGGTTTCCTTTTATATCGCATTTAACATTAAAAAGAAGGGGAAAAATAAGCTCAGGGTACTTTCCTCTCTTGTACATCTTATTGAATATATCAAAGACCAGATAGAATATTTCTGTACACCTACCGAAGAGATATTCAGGTATTACGATGACAGTACGCTTGCTGAATTTGGGGTTGTGCCAATATTAGATACTGATGATATGATAAATAAGCTTAATAAACTTTCAGCAGATAACCTTTTGGATACGGAAAACAGGGAACTTCTCCTTTCTTTTTGTAAGAAGTTAGGAAGATGCACACAGGACGAACAGATAGCCAATTGTGAATATACTCTGTCACGATTATGTAAGAGTCTTGAAGAGACAAATGCTCAGCTCCCGAAGAAAACGGGTGTATATTCCGCTTTAACGGTGGTTTGCGGCTTCATGGCGGCTGTCATATTATTATAGGGGTGGTTTAAAAATGGATGTTACACTTATTTTAAAGATAGCGGGGGCAGGCTTGCTGGTCAGTATTGCGTACATAATATTAAATAAGGCGGGAAGGGACGAGATGGCTATGCTGGTATCATTAGCCGGCGTTATCATCGTTCTGTTAATGATAGTAAATGAACTTTCCGATCTTATGACGACCGTAAAGACCCTCTTTGGACTCTGATGTTTTTAAAGATAGTTGGTTTGTGCATTATCGCACTATGCTGTGTATCCTGTGTGAAGGTTATTATGCCCTCTATAGCAGTACTTGTGTCCTGTGGGTTTGCCGTTATAATATTAACCTTGTGTCTTGAGCAGAGTGGTGGATTTATCGGATACTATTTTGAGCTTTGCACATCAGGGGAATACGGTGACTATTTCAAGGTGATGCTTAAGGGACTCGGAGTGGCATTGTTGAGTGAGGCAGGAGCAGACTTATGCCGTGATGCAGGAGAAAGTACTCTTGCCTCGCGTATAGAGCTGGCAGGGAAGGTGGAGATATTGTGTATAGCCCTTCCCCTGATAAAAAGTCTTGTATCATTAAGTGAAAGAATACTTATAGAATGAAAAAAGGAATAGTAGTTACGCTCTTATGTATATTACTCTTATACATGCCCTCTTATGCAAATGGTTATGACCTGAGTAAGTATATACCTGAGGAAATGGAAAATTCTCTGCCCGATGATATAATAACCGGTACTGAAAACCAAAAGAGTATAGACACAAATGCGGTTTTTTCTTCGATAAAGGATATAGCTTCTGATTCGCTCGGTTCGGTGATTTCAAGCTTTTTTGCGATGCTTTCAATGATAATAATATGTGTGATATTTTCCATGCTGTGCGAGAGTATTAAAAGCGATTCTGCAAAAAAAGTTTTTTCATATATTTCATCTATATGCTTTGCTTTGGTTTTATACGGCATACTGTCATCTCTTTGGGATGATATGAGGGTACTGTTTGATGATATTTATGTTCTTATGCAAGCATTAACGCCCTCTGTAAGCCTTTTGTACGCCCTCGGCGGTAACGTTACTACTGCGGCGGTAACTAATGCAGGTATGTCGATAATGCTAACGGTATTTACCGATATATGTCATAACGGACTTCGTCCCGTTTTACAGATCGCCTTTGGTTTCAGTATTATATCATGTATGTCGGGTTCGATAAATCTTGCGCCTATGGCGAGGTTTGTAAGAAGCACGTATACTACGATACTTGTATTTAGTGTGTCAACTCTGACTACGGTCATGAGTATGCAGAGCTTTCTTGCAGGCGCGACGGACACTCTTGCGGGAAGGAGTGTTAGGTTTGCATCATCTGTTGCCGTTCCTATAGTAGGCGGTGCGCTTTCAGAGGCTGCGGCAGGTGTAGCAGGAAGCATAGGTGCCTTAAAGACAAGCTTTGGCATCCTTGGAGTTTTAGCAATCGCAGTAATGGTGCTCCCCTTACTTGTAAAGCTGTGGATAAACAAGCTTGCGTTGTCCCTCGGAGGTGTAATTTGCTCGGTTTTCGGTATCTCAAGAGAGGGGGAACTTATATCCTCGGCGGCAGAGCTTATCAATTTTGCTCTTGCGATAACTTTTTCATTAAGCCTTATGTTTATAATCAATTTGTGTATATTTGCGGGTGCAGCAACGGCTTTGGGAGGTTAAAATGCAGGGAATAAGGGAGTACGTATTTTCGATCATGGTAATTACGATTTCAAGTGCAGCTTTGAATATGTTAGCACCTGAGGGTAAGAGCATATCAAAATATCTTCATTTTCTCTGTGCTTTAGCGGTCTGTTGTGTGATACTTATGCCGATAAACTCGGTATTTGATACTTTACCTCATATCTTTGATATAGATACGGAAAGTGTTGAGGCAGGTACCGAGGAATATGACAGGGCATATATCGATTCATTAATATCCAAAAGTATTGAAATTATCGAAAAGGATATTAAGGACTCGGTCGAAAAAAAGCTTGAGTGTAAGGTAAGCTGCGTATCTGTGGAGTATAACGCTGATGACGTATCTAACATAAGGATCGATAGAGTGAGAATAGGATATAAGAATGAAAATAAATATCTGTTTTCTGATACCGAAAATTATGTAAGTGAGCTTTGTGATTGCGAATGTGAGGTGTATAAGGTTGAATGATCAAACGATCGACAGAATAAAGAAACATAAGACATATATACTCGCCGGAATCGGTGTTTTATCTGCTATAATACTTCTTATGATCTCCGGTTGTGAAGGGGAAAGCAAAAAAACTGAATCTGTAAGTGTTGAGAGCTATGAAATATATATAGAGAAGGAGCTTACGGGGATAATTTCCGAGATAGAGGGAGTAAGCGGTGTTAAGGTCATGGTAAATATGAATAATGGAACAGAATACGTCTATGCAAGCGACAGGGAGGTGGGGGAATCCTCTGAGAAGAAAAAATATTTTACCGATGCGGATAAGGAGCCTATTCTTCTGACCAAGATCGAACCGAAGGTAAGGGGTGTTGCCGTGGTATGTAAAGGAGGGGATAATATTAACATTCAGAATAAGGTTATTTCGCTTGTTTCGAGCGTTCTTAACCTGCCGACAAACAGAATTTTTGTCAGCTCATAGGAATAGTCGGAGAATATTTTAAATATAATGTAACAAAACAAACTAAAAGGGGTAAGAGTGATGAATATAACTAAGCCTAAAACGTCATTAAAAAAAGTGGGAGAAAAGGTCGGCGATAAGTGTAAGGAAACCTTTTCACGAAAAAATCTTAAAAGAAACCTTATTGTTTTAGCTTCAGTTGCAATAGTCGGTGGAGCCGTATATTTAAACTGGAGTTATTTTTCCGATGAGGGTGAAAGCGGGATAGCCGGTGCTCATGAGGTAGTAGTCAGTAAGTCAGAAAACAGCGATACAGAGTCCTATTTTGCTATGACAGAGGTGTCACGCCAGCGTACAAGAGACGAAGCCATAGAGGTGCTGCAGACTATAGTTGATAATGAAGCAAGTGCTGAGGAGGACAGAACGAACGCTCTTAATTCGATAAATGCTATAGCAGAGAATATTCAGCGTGAGGGCAATATAGAATCACTCGTAGTATCCAAGGGATTTGAGGATTGTGTGGCGGTTATAAGCGACGGAGCTGCAACCGTTGTCGTAAAGAGTGACGGTCTTCTTGAAAACGAGATCACACAAATACGTGAGATAGTCTACACAGAAGCAGGTATATTACCACAGGATCTTCGCATAATCGAAAAAGCGGATAAATGATCTTTAATGCAAAACAGAGGATGAGTTCCTTACGGAATCATCCTCTGTTTCTTAATGTATAGGAAATTGCGTTACTTCGGCACTTGAAGAAGCAGAATTATGCCCGATTCATGCCCGATTCATGCCCGATCATCGGTGCGGGTCGGCACCCGCTTTGTTATTTTGTCTTTTGGAAAGCTTACTTTACAATTACGGTGTAGTAATTGTAGCTTTCGTCGTTGTACTGTACACAGAAGGTGTATGTACCTGCAGACTTAAGTTCAACGGTAAGCAGACCGTTAACTACCTTCTCGGGCTTGAGAGCTACCGAGCCGGGAGCTGCCTTGATCTGTGCAGAGGTTGTATATTCACCCTTTGCATATCTGATAACCTTGAGATCGTCGAGATTACCGAAGGTAACAACATTGTCATTCTGAACCATAGTGGGAACCTTCTGCTCGATATCAACTACAAATATCTTCATGTAGCCGTTTTCATAGCATACAGCGATAGTAGCTCTGCCGTTGTTTCTGTACTGGATGGTGTATTCATCAACACCCTTGAGAACGC
>SVTI01000101.1 GCA_015063855.1 Oscillospiraceae bacterium | reverse complement strand
CGTCAGACTTAACGGTAAGGATCTCCTGAAGGGTGTATGCTGCACCGTATGCCTCAAGAGCCCAAACCTCCATCTCACCGAAACGCTGACCGCCGAACTGAGCCTTACCGCCCAGAGGCTGCTGTGTAACGAGAGAGTAGGGACCTGTGGATCTTGCATGGATCTTATCGTCAACGAGGTGATGGAGCTTGAGGTAGTACATGATACCAACGGTAACGGGGTTATCGAAGGGCTCGCCGGTACGGCCATCATAAAGGATACTCTTGCCGTTACGGTTCATGCCTGCCATCTCGAGACAGTTTGCTATATCCTGCTCGTTTGCGCCGTCGAATACAGGAGTCATGATCTTCCAGCCGAGACGCTTAGCTGCGATACCGAGGTGTACCTCGAGCACCTGACCGATATTCATTCGGGAAGGAACGCCAAGAGGATTAAGAACGATATCAAGGGGAGTACCGTCTGCAAGGAAGGGCATATCCTCGGGAGGAAGAATACGGGAAACGACACCCTTATTACCGTGACGACCCGCCATCTTGTCACCGACAGATATCTTACGCTTCTGTGCGATATATACACGAACTACCTTGTTAACACCGGGAGAAAGCTCGTCGCCGTTCTCACGGGAGAATACCTTAACGTCAACTACGATACCGCTTTCACCGTGGGGAAGACGAAGTGAAGTATCTCTTACCTCTCTTGCCTTCTCACCGAAGATAGCACGAAGAAGTCTCTCCTCTGCAGTAAGCTCTGTTTCGCCCTTAGGTGTAACCTTACCTACAAGGATGTCACCTGCACGAACCTCGGTACCCTTACGGATGATACCCTCTGCGGTAAGATCCTTAAGTGCATCGTCACCGACATTGGGAACCTCGCGAGTGATCTCCTCCGGACCGAGCTTGGTATCTCTTGCTTCATGTGAATATTCTTCTATATGAATGGATGTATAAACGTCATTACGAACGAGGTTCTCGTTAAGAAGTACCGCGTCCTCGTAGTTGTAGCCTTCCCATGTCATGAAGCCGATAAGAGCGTTCTTACCGAGGGAGATCTCACCGTTGGAGGTTGCGGGACCGTCTGCGATAACCTGTCCCTTTTCTACGTAGTCGCCTACGTTAACCAGAGGTCTCTGGTTGATACAAGTGCCCTGATTGGAGCGCTTGAACTTAATGAGGTGGTAAACGCGCTTCTCGCCGCCCTGCTCAAGGATGGTGATCTCGTCTGCACTTACCTTCTCAACTGTACCTGCTTCCTTAGCACATACAACAACACCGGAGTCAACTGCAGCCTTGTATTCCATACCTGTACCGACGATAGGAGAATCGGTAACCATAAGCGGAACTGCCTGCTTCTGCATGTTCGAACCCATAAGAGCACGGGAGTTGTCATCATTTTCAAGGAAGGGGATCATCGCTGTTGCAACAGAAACAACCATCTTGGGAGATACGTCCATGAAGTCAGCCTCGGAAGCTGCAACCTCAAAGATATCTGCACGGTGACGGGCTGTAACCTTTGCGTTTACGAAACGGTGGTTCTCGTCAAGGGGCTCGTTTGCCTGAGCTACAACATAGTTATCCTCCATGTCTGCAGTCATGTAAACGATCTCGTTTGTAACAACACCTGTTTCCTTATCTATACGGCGATAGGGAGCTTCAATGAAGCCGTAATCGCTGATCTTAGCATAGGTTGCAAGATAGGAGATAAGACCGATGTTAGGACCTTCGGGAGTCTCGATAGGACACATTCTGCCGTAATGTGTATAGTGAACGTCTCGAACCTCGAAGGAGGCTCTATCTCTGGAAAGACCGCCGGGACCAAGCGCGGAAAGACGGCGCTTATGTGTAAGCTCTGCCAGAGGGTTGTTCTGGTCCATGAACTGTGAAAGAGGAGATGAACCGAAAAATTCACGGATAGCAGTAACAACGGGTCTGATGTTTATAAGAGCCTCGGGAGTAAGGTTCTCGCTGTCCTGAATGGTCATACGCTCCTTGATGATCTTGTCCATACGGGAGAAACCTATACGGAACTGATTCTGAAGAAGCTCACCTACGCTACGAAGTCTTCTGTTACCGAGATGGTCGATATCGTCTGTGGTACCTACGTCGGCAGCAAGGCCTATAAGATAGTTAATGGAAGCAAAAATGTCTTCCTTGGTAATATGCTTTGGAACGAGCTCGCCCATTCTGAGCTTACATTCTTCCTTGAGAGCATCAGCATCCTCACCGCATGCCTCCATGATCTCAGTAAGAACTCTTGCATTAACCTTGCCGGCTACGCCAATATCAGAAAGGTCATAGCCGAGAAGAGTCTCGGGGTATACAGTACCGTTTGAGAATACCTTAACCTCAGCATCCTCGTGGACGGTCTTGACCCATGCCTCGTTTACGCCTGCTCTTTCGAGCTCAACCGCCTTCTCACGGGTTACTGTCTCGTCAGCTTCAGCGAGAACCTCACCTGTGTACGGATCTACACAAGGTCTGGAAAGAATACGGCCCTCAAGTCTTGCAGCCATACCCATCTTCTTGTCATACTTATATCTACCTACTGCCGCAAGGTCGTAACGCTTGGGGTCAAAGAAGAGGTTGTTAACAAGAATCTGAGCGCTCTCTACAAGCGGAGGCTCGCCGGGACGGAGCTTCTTATAGATCTCCTTGAGTGCTTCGTCACCTGCAGAAGTACCGTTCTTCTCAGCATCGGAAGGCATGGTATCCTTCTCGATGGTAGCATTTACAAGAGGACAATCACCGAACATATTGATGATATCCGCATTGGTCTCTACACCGAGAGCACGAATGAGCACTGTTACGGGAATCTTACGGTTTTTATCGATACGTACCGAAAATACGTCGTTTAAGTCTGTTTCATATTCAAGCCATGCACCTCTGTAAGGAATTACAGTAGCGGTGAAAAGCTTCTTACCGGTCTTGTCTACTACAGAATCGTAGTACATACCGGGAGAACGAACGATCTGAGAAACGATAACACGTTCTGCGCCGTTGATAACGAAGGTTCCGTTCTCTGTCATCAAGGGGAAATCGCCCATGAATATTTCACGCTCGATCACCTCACCTGTCGTCTTATTGTAAAGACGAACGGTCACGCGAAGAGGAGCCGCAAAGTTAACATCTCTGTCCTTGCATTCCTCAACGGGATACTTGGGAGTCTCTTCGATTCTGAAATCTACGAATTCAATATGAAGATTTCCCGAATAATCTACAATGGGGGATACGTCCTGCAATACCTCCATTAATCCCTTTTCAAGGAACCACTGGTATGACTTTTTCTGAACTTCGATGAGATTCGGCATTTCAAATTCTTCACCGATTTTAGAAAAACTCATTCTGGTATTCTGACCGAGCTTATGCTCTTTTACCATTTTAAAATCCTCCTATCAAAAAAAATAATCACACTCATGCCTTGCCGACAAACGAACACAGCTCCGCCCTAAAGGAGTCTTCACCCGTATGACATGCTGGTTACAGTCAAATTATAAGCAAAAACATCACATTTAAGCCGAAGTCCGCCCCCGAAAACTTTAAAACACGAAGTATGACCTCGAAATACATATATTAAACTGGATACGTTTCAACATTTTATCATAAATATACCGTTTTTGTCAACACTTTAATTGAATGTTTACCGAAATTTAATATATTAATTATTTGTGACTATTTTCTAAAAAATCCCTACAAGGGGTTGCTTTTTGTACCATACTGTGCTATTATCTTATAGCAAGTTTGCGAAAAGTTATTTTCAATATATGATTTTTAATTTTATGGAGGAACAATCTAATGGCTAACATCAGATCCGCTAAGAAGCGTGTATTGGTTACAGAAACCAAGACCATGCAGAACAAGGTATTCAAGACATCCTACAAGACTATCTGCAAGAAGTTTGAAACTGCTTGTGCAGAAGGCAACAAGGAAGCTGCTACCGCAGCTTACGCTGACGCAATCAAGAAGGTTGACGTTGCAGTTGCTAAGGGCATCATCCACAAGAACACCGGTGCAAGAAAGAAGTCCCGTTACACCAAGATGCTCGCAGCTCTCTAATTAAAAACTAAGCCGACCTTTTGGTCGGCTGTTTTTATTTCATCAAGTATCTCTTACATAAGAATGACCGCCGCATAACTTCTGCGGCGGTCTGCTATTTAATTAATTCAATCAAGAGTTATCCACATTGCGGGACGTACCGTGATACCGATAAATTCCACATAGCTTCCTCCGTTCGCTATTGCTCCATAATCAGCAACATAAGCGGCAGCTTCAGCGCTGAATCCAGGGGTGCGAACCCACCATCTGCAATTTCCTTGATAAGTGTATACTTCATCCGTATCGCAATATTTTGTCGGCTGACATTTTCTTGCTTCCTCTGTTTTGAAAAGATTTATTTCGTTGCTACTCAAAACGAACACTTTATCAGATGTATCATTTCCACCGTCAATACTATATTTTATGTTGTCGTTATTTGTAAGAGTTGTTGTTTGGATCAGAGTTTTTTCCGATTCGCTGAATGCTGTATCATAGAAATCATTATTCAACCATTGTCTGAGTGTACAGTTTTCCCATGTTACGTTTGTACGCTCTGTATTATACGGCTGACAGTCAAGAGCATATTGGCTTGTTACAAGAGCTTTGCCGTCCTTTATCTTTAGAACAATCCACTCTATATTTTCTGTCCCGTTTGACAGATCACCGTCCTGTTCATATGTACCTAAAGTGATGGTGTCTCCAACTGCTGTTTCAGGCTCGGTCACCTCTTCGGGTTCGGTTATCTCTTCAACTTTTTCTGTTGCCTTGACCTCCTCTTTTTTGGAATCGGACTCGGCTTCGGCATTTTCACTATTTTTAGTTTCGGCATCGTCGGACTTTTCCTCGGTGTTCTTTTCTTCCTTTTCTTCTACAACCGTTTCCTTGTCCTCGGTACTGTTCTTCTTTTCGCTTGTACAAGACACTAACATCCCTGCACAAAGTAATGCCGCCAATATCATTGCTGTTAATTTTGTAAATTTCATTTTTGCTTCTCCTTTTCTTTGATAATCTTATTATAAACCTTTGATATTTCGTTCTGTAAATTCTGTTTTACCAAACGGTTTATCGAGATAACACGTCTTTTGCAAACGAAAAGTACGAGCCCCTGCCTTCTCTAGCAAGAGAAGGGGGACCGTCGCAACGGTGGATGAGTAGAACATCATTATAACTAAAGCTTATTTAATGCAAATATCTATCGCTTTAAATCTTCCCACTTCAAATTCAACCTTTTTAATATATCTTTACATACCCCTTCGAAATTATTATGAATATCCTTATTTGTATATCTTACAACAGTAAGATTTAACATATAAAGATCTTTATCTCTTTTTTCATCTGCTATTCTATGATCTTCTTTAAAATGCTGTGAACCATCAACCTCAATAACAAATCGTTGACTCGGTATATAAAAATCGACAATATAATTTCCTAAATTTTTCTGGCGTTTTACGGTAAAAGGGAGTTTTTTTAAAAGGTCGTAATATAAATGCTTTTCTTCGGGAGTCATATTTTTTCGCAAATATTGTGCATTTGATATATATTTTTTATTATAATTATAAGACATAGCTTTGTTTCATTAAATATTATGTGACTGTTAATTGATCTACTCATCCACCGTTGCGACGGTCCCCCTTCTCTTGCTAGAGAAGGCAGGGGCTCCTGTCCTTCGTTTATTAAAGACATATCGAACAGATAAAATACTTTATTTTTTGTCTGTTCTCATGGCAATATAATCAATAGAAACACCGTAATAATCAGCGAACTTTTTTGCCAATTCTAAGGGAAGATCACTTTCCCCATTTTCGTATCGTCTATATTGAGTAGGTTGCATTTCAAATTCTACAGCCATATCCATTTGAGTTTTATCACTATCTTCTCTTAAGTCTCTTAATCTGTTGAAATATTTACGCATATCATTCACCTCTTTTCTACTATTATACAACAACGCACAAAAATGTGTTGACTTTCACACAATATTGTGCTATAATCATCTCAATAACACACATATTTGTGCGATTTTATTGAATTTTGAGGTGATTTATATGAAACCCACGTTATTCGATCTATGGAACGGCAATTTATGTCCGGTGAAGGAATATTGCCAAAACAATAAGGAAATAGAAAATTTGGAAAGGTTGTTAAAGGCAAACGCAGACAAGTTAAGCGAGGAGTTGAACGAAAAGCAAACAAAAAGATTCAATATTTATAATCAATGTGTAGAGGAATATTTACAGTGTACCAACGAGGAGGCTTTTTATAAGGGCTTTTCATTGGCATATAAAATAATAAATGAAGCAAATACACAAACATAAAAATGCAACGGCAAAACCGTTGCATTTTTTCATATATCACATTAAATCTA
>SVTI01000100.1 GCA_015063855.1 Oscillospiraceae bacterium | reverse complement strand
ACAACCTATCTTACCTGCAAGATCGTTCCTTTTAAGCTCAAGGCTTCCGTTGTTTTCCGAAAGCATTTTCTCAATCATATCAGCAATTATATCACTCATTAACATAACATTCCACCTCTCTTTGACCTTCTTTGACTTTAATATATCACAAAAGTCAAAGAAAGTCAAGGTCAAAGATGGTCAAATTTTGATTATAATTGTAAATATAATATGAACGCTTACATATCCTTATTTATAAACTTTTCGTACTCGGATACGATAGCATTAAAGGTCTTGCGGTCTATTATACCATCCTCAGTTAACGAATGGAGTCCTTGTACTCTCTTTACGGCGGCTTCTGTTTTATCGTCAAATAGACCGTTGATATCTATTACGGAAAAATCATCATATATTACTTCAAGAGCCTTTAATAACGCTTGTATTATGGCAACTGAGCTGCTTTGCTCGCCCTTATCAATCGTTCCTGCCTCCAATTTATCGGGAAGAATATTTACGCATGCAGGCGATGCTAATATTTCAAGAGCAAGTCGGTATTCGTCATACAGAGCCCTGAACGTAACATTATCAACTACACCCGTTACCCTGAGAAAATTCTCTCTTTGAAAATTACGAATACACTCCCTTGTAACATCATCATATATTCCATCTGTCACAATACAGGGTACAAGACCTTTTGATCTGTTTATTGTTACGAGATATCGTTGTATCTCTGCTATTGCGGCTTCGTTGTCATTTATATTATACACACACTCACCTCAATCTATATCATAACCGGGGTACTGACCCGGTGAAACTATTTCCCCAAGACGTATCTCCGTATACAGATCGGCTATAGCCGTCCATGTAAGAAGTCCGACGATACCGCTGGGAATAATACCAAAAAGACGTTGAAACGTCTCAACGGCATTCAGAGTGGCAGGGCCAAATACACCATCAGGATCAATATAAGGTATTTCGGGGTAGTTTACACCAATAAAATTTAGATATTCCTGAATAATAGCAACATCGTCCCCCTCATCACCAAGTTGCAATTCAACTCCCGGAAATGGTATGGCTGTCTCAGAGAACTGTTCAGGCGGTATAGAAGCAATTATCCCCTCATAAACATCATATAGCACCGAATAGGTTTCCTCACCCATTATACCGTCAATGCTTAGACCGTAGGTCTCTTGAAAAGCTCTGACAGAAGCAGTGGTTTCAGGAGAATAATATCCGTCTATAGGTACAAAGGGTACGCTCTCCTCATAAACCGATACGAAATCAAGAAGAAGCTGAATTATACGCACAAAATCGCCGCTATCCCCTTCACGCAGTACCTCAGGAAATTGCATTGAAACGTCGGATAGTGTTAATCCTTCCGAGTCAAGTGAATTAAGTTGCTTGATACCGTTATAAATAAACTGAATCTTATACCATGTAGCTTTGCCTACCCTACCATCGGGAGTAAGATTAAATATACGCTGAAACTCCCTTACGGCCGCATCGGTAGACTGACCGAAAAAACCGTTAGTAAGCGCGATCTTAGGTATAGCAGGATAATTGGTAGATATTCGGTTTAAACGTATCTGTATCTGTCTGACATCATTTCCCGACGAACCAAGCTGCAACGGACGAAGTGGTACCGATTGATCAACACCCTCAACAGGTGTATTAGTTACAAGTTCTATATTATTTCCATAATATCTTTGAAGTATCTCAAAGGGAGTCAGTCCCTCACTACGGGCAAGCTCCTGACTTCCCCATTGAGAAAGTCCATCACAGGTGGAGGTAGTTCCGTTACAATACTGAGCAAAAAGCGGCTCTATATTTCCTTGTCTTCTTATATAGCTGTCAAAGATCTCATCGACTATCTGAGATATATTTTCAAATATATCCCTCCCCTCCCGATATGATTGATCTATAGAGGTATCGTTTGTGATATCAAAATCATAGTTTTGACTTCTATAATATTCTGTATAAACACGGTTGAGTGCATAGGAAATCTGTGCATAGATATTAGCTCTGATTGCGTTATCCTCCCAGGTCGGATATATCTCGCTTGATGCCACATTTTTTATGTAATCAGAAAACGGCACCGTTACGTTACGTGCGTTGGATGAGGGTGAACCGAGATGGACGGTTATTGTCTCGGGTATGAAAGGCAATTCCGGCATTTTATCTCCTCCTTAAAGATCTGGAGCAGCGCTCTCATTAAATCGTATATCGTCATAAGGCAGATTATCTCCCATAGCTATCGGTACAAGGGAAACATTCTGTATCGATGTGATCCCCGGGTATATCGGCGCATTGATATTCTGAACCGAATAATAGCCGGGATAATCGGTCTCAATTATGTATTGTGAATATGGGATCTCACCACTATCAGGTGTCTGTGATGCAGAAAAGTTCGGTGCCGGTAATGCTATTATCTCGGTTCTGCCCGAACGGTCGGTTTCAAGACTTTTAAGTAGCGTGACATCATCCCCTCCCGTGTATATACGAACCTGAGCACCCTCGATAGGTATTGAATTTCCCGCAGTTCGTACAGCTACAACCAAATATCCTGTTTCGCTGTTTGCCATATTATCAACTCCTTTTTATTAATATATGCCGAATATTCGAAAATGAAACATATAAGTGACAAATTACCGATTCATAGCTAAAACATAGCAAAATAGAAATTTCTTTAATTTTGTTTCTAATATAATAATACAGAAAAAGCAGAGAATGAAATCATAAGAAATCATTCTCTGCTAATATTATTATTTAATTAATACTCAACGTAAAGTGTACGAACCTCGTCCTCGGGCTTCTTAGGATTGTTTCTCTCAGCAAGGAACTTGGAAGCAACCTGGGGGAAGAGCGCGTAGGAAAGAACGTCTTCTTCGCACTTAGCAAGATCCTTTGCCTCTTCAGCATACTTTTCAAGCTCGGGCTCAAGGAGATCTGCAGGACGGCAGGTAACTACATCCGCATCACCGATAGCCTTACGGCGAACCTCTTCGTTTACCTCACCGGGAACCTGACCGTACTCACCGCGCAGAAGACCTTTGGTCTCCTTGGTTATCATCTTATATCTCTCACCGCCTATAATATTGAATACCGCCTGAGTACCAACGATCTGGCTGGTGGGAGTTACAAGGGGAGGATATCCGCAGTCACGACGAACTCTCGGGATCTCTGCAAGAACCTCATAGTACTTATCCTCTGCATTAGCCTGCTTAAGCTGGGAAAGGAGATTGGAGAGCATACCGCCGGGAACCTGATAAAGGAGAGTATTTGTGTCAACGTTAAGAACCTTGGGGTCAAGGCTTCCTTCGGATTTGAGCTTGTTAGCAACACCGCGGAAGTGCTCTGCCGCCTTACTAAGCATTGTAAGATCAAGCTCGGTATCTCTGTCGGTACCCTTGAGAGTAGCAACGAGAGCCTCGGTGGAGGGCTGTGCTGTACCGTTAGCGAGAGGAGAAAGTGCTGTATCTACGATATCAACACCTGCCTGAGCCGCCATAAGGTTGACCATATCACCTGTACCTGTGGTATTGTGAGTATGGAGGTGAATGGGACAGCTTACATTTGCCTTAAGCTTCTTAACGAGCTTATAAGCATCCATGGGGAGAAGGAGATTAGCCATATCCTTGATACAGATAACATCCGCGCCCATCTGCTCAAGAGTTTTTGCAAGCTTAACGAAGTATTCGTCATTATGAACGGGACTTGTGGTATAGCTGATCGCTGCCTCACAGATAGCACCGTACTTCTTGATAGACTTCATAGCCTGCTCAAGATTACGTACGTCATTGAGCGCATCGAACACACGAACAACATCGATACCGTTCTCTATAGACTTACGGCAGAATGCATCAACAACGTCATCTGCATAATGCTTATAGCCGAGGATATTCTGACCTCTGAAAAGCATTTGAAGTCTGGTCTTGGGAAGAGCCGCCTTAAGCTTACGGAGTCTCTCCCAGGGATCTTCATTTAAGAATCTCATACAGGAGTCAAAGGTTGCACCGCCCCAACACTCGAGAGACCAATAACCCATGTTATCAAGGATCTCACATGCAGGAAGCATATCCTCAACTCTCATTCGTGTAGCAGCCTGAGACTGGTGTGCGTCACGAAGTATGGTATCAGTAATATATAACTTATTGTTTGCCATAATCTATTATCCTCCGTTAACCGAATATTGCTATAAGAACACCTGCTGCGATAGCAGAGCCTATTACACCTGCAACATTGGGACCCATTGCGTGCATGAGAAGGAAGTTGGAAGGATTCTCCTTCTGACCAACGACCTGAGATACACGAGCCGCCATAGGAACTGCAGATACACCCGCAGAACCGATGAGGGGATTGATCTTCTTTCCCTTGGGAAGGAAGAGGTTCATGAACTTAGCAAGGAGAACACCACCGGCAGTACCGCAACCGAATGCAACAATACCCATAGCTACGATACCGAGAGTACGAAGTGTAAGGAAATTGTCTGCAACCGCTGTTGCACCTACGGAGATGCCGAGGAATACTGTTACGATATTCATAAGCTCGTTCTGTACGGTCTTTGCAAGTCTCTCAACCACACCGGACTCCTTCATGAGGTTACCGAGCATAAGGCATCCTACAAGGGGAGCAGCGGAAGGAACGAGAAGTGATACAAATACAGTTACGATTATAGGGAACACGATCTTCTGTGTCTTTGAGACGGGACGAAGAGAGGTCATAACGATCTGTCTTTCCTTCTTGGTGGTAAGAGCCTTCATGATCGGAGGCTGGATAACTGGTACCAACGCCATGTAGGAGTATGCTGCAACCGCTATAGGACCTAAAAGCTCGGGAGCAAGTAAGGAGGTAGTGAAGATCGCAGTAGGACCGTCAGCACCGCCGATAATACCTATAGACGCAGCCTGATTACCCGTAAAGCCAAGAAGAATTGCACCGGTATATGCAAGGAAGATACCAAGCTGTGCAGCCGCTCCGAGAAGCAAGCTCTTGGGATTAGCAATCAGGGGACCGAAGTCTGTCATTGCGCCAACACCGATAAAGATGAGGCAGGGATAGAGGCAGGTCTTAACACCGATATAGAGTATATCAATAAGACCGCCGTTAGCCATAATTGCACCGTAGCTGTGATAATCAGCGTGTTTTGCGTTCATGAAGTTATCCCAAAGCTCCGAGTGATACATCTCCGCACCGGGAATGTTTGTAAGCAACATACCGAACGCAATAGGAAGGAGCAACAAGGGCTCAAATTTCTTTGCTATTGCAAGATACATCAGAACAAAGGAAACAGCAATCATGATAAGCGACTTCCAGTTGTCGGCTATCATGCTGAAGCCTGTCTGATTGACAAAGTTTATAATTGCATCCATTTATCAAAGCCTCCGATGATTATGCGATAGTACAAAGAACTGTTCCGGACTCAACTGTAGCACCGTTAGCAACATTTACGGTAACAGTACCGTCGCAGGGACACATAATTTCGTTCTCCATCTTCATAGCTTCAAGAACCATAAGAACGTCGCCCTTCTTAACAGCTGCACCGTTTGCAACGTTTACCTTAAGTATTGTACCGGGCATGGGGCTCTTAACAGTCTCACCGCCTGCGGGAGCTGCCTTAGGTGCAGGTGCAGCCTTAGGTGCAGGTGCAGCCTTAGGTGCGGACTTAGCAGCAGATGCGTCAAGCTCTTCTACAGTGATGTCATATTCATTTCCGTTTACGTTAACTCTGAATCTTCTCATTTTACAATACCTCTTAATTTACTTTCTTAATTGATGTGATTCGGATTGCAGAAACCTCTTTACCCATCGTTTCCGCAATTGCCGCTGACACGGCTGCTACTGTTTCGCTGTCCAATCTTTCATCCGAGGATGATACAGGCGCAGCATTTGATGTTTTCGGTTCAGCCTTAGGCTTTACAAGTGAGAAAACTGCATTCATAACACTGATAAGTACAACGATACAGATCAAGCCTACAAAAACGGTTCCTATTCCTAAGCCTATGACGGTTCCAATGCCCATTTGTGTACCTCCATATACCTTTATTATAATTATCGTTTACAGCCTATAAATAGTATTATAGTGCTAAAACATAAAAATTATTCCTTATATATTATATATTCGTACTTGTCAAAAATCAAGGGTGATTTGTTTTATTTACGATTTATTTATAATTAAATTTTTAACATGTAACTCAATTTAAAAACATCCGCTTTTTACAGCGGATGCTTTTAATTTTCAAAGAAATCGTTTACACTACAGGATAATATATCAGCAAGCATGGGTAAAAAAGTTATATCGGGATAGCATTCTTCTCTTTCCCATTTTGATATCGCCTGTGCCGATACACCGATAAGCGCCCCAAACTGTTCTTGAGTAACGCTTTTTATACTTCGGTATTCCTTTATTCTTTTTGCAATATTTATCTTTGTCATTTCAGCCAATACACTTCCCTCTCCCT
>SVTI01000007.1 GCA_015063855.1 Oscillospiraceae bacterium | reverse complement strand
ACCGATAGCAGGTATAACCTCGCTGTAGCTGTCACCGCAAGAGCAGGTATAAACGATCTTACCGTCCTCGGTACAGCTTGCAGGAGTAGTTACCTCTTCATAGCTGTGTACATGAACATTATCAGATTCGTGGATAGCATAGAGGGTTACAGGCTCGGTGATCTCATATACACCGTTTACATTATAGCTTGTGCCTGTGCCGTCAGGCTTGGTATTCCATGCAACGATAGGATCGTTGGAAGAGGGAATCCGGGTAAGACCGCTGTAGCGATCTCTGTTCTTAATAAGTGTGTTGTTGCCGTCAACTGCTCTGTCATTGAGAGCACAGCTGGAGGAATATCTGGTATAATCACCCATACCGAGAATGGTATAGTCATTACCGCTTGTAATGTAGTTAAAGTCCTGAACGGTAATACCGCTGCCGTCATTCATATCATAAGTAATGATCGGGTCCCAGGCAGCATATATAAAGATATTTTCTCCGTAAGGAACTCTATCGGTATTCACCATAAACACGCTGGATTTATATGTATTAGGATAGATAACATATTCATAACCGTTATTGGCATTTGGATCACCATAGGTTGTATTACCCTTTCCATCGCCCGTCCAGAATTCGGGTATGGTCATATCGGTAGTATCTGTCTGGAGGCGATAGCCTTCACGCTTAAGATCTCTTATATCCTGCGGGAATATAAATGCCTCTGCAAACTTCATAAGACCATAGGTAGTGGGGCTCTTTGCATTTTGTACAGTCTTCCACTTTTCCCACTTACCGCCGTTCGCGTTATAGTAAACTGCATAGTTACCGCCTGTGGGATATCTACCGTCCTCGTCTGAACGGATCCATACACCCTTAAGTGTAACATTACCCGGAACTATATACTTCTTACCGGGAGAATAAAGGGTCGAAGCCGCAGTACCTGTTTCGCTCCAGCCAACAAACGCCCAGCCCTCGTACTCGGGAGTACAATCGGGAATTTCTATTATATTTGCTGTTGCTGTAATTATGGGATCGGGAGCATCAACGGGAAGCACTGGATCAAAGGATACCTGTACTCCGTAATAGTTGTTCTGATGTCCGAGACGGTTGTATGCATTTTGAACGTCCTGCTTACAAGCATTGGGGTCATCGAGAACAGCCTTTGCATTCATAAGATATATATTATCCTCGGGATAACCATAAGCTACAGCTGTATTGTACTGCGCCTGAAGTGCAGACTTATCCACGGGATCAAGATCCTTGGTAAATGCCTTGATAAAGAAGTTTCCGTCATTCTCCAACCATGTATAGTTACTATTGCTGACTCTGACCAAATAGAAGCTTTGACCCGGCCTTGCTACTGAATATTCGGTGTTCTCGCTTGCCACCATTGGTGGTTCAGAGTTCAGAGAGGTATTTTCCAATATTACGGTAAACCTCTGCCCGGGAGTAAGAACAACTTCATCCTTAAGACGAATCGTTCTGTATCCCTCTCCTGCCACGTCTTCGGTTACAGCAGATACCAGACGTCCGCTATATGGATCGTTTAAGGGATTATCAACATACACCTTAACCGTACAGCGTGATCTTGAATTTAAAGTATATATACCAACCTGTTTAAGAAGCTCATTTCCCTTTGCATAGAAGGTATTGGCGGTAACAGCTGTATTGTTATACGATGCTACACCGTTAACGCCTAAAAACATGGTACACTCGCCCCAGGAAGGGTCATAGGTGTAATTGTTATCAACAACATCGATAGGCTCAAAGTCCATGACCCACGCGTTGTTAAGAGAAACATCATAGTATGAAAGCCAGAAATATCCGGCGTCGCCCCAGTCGGTACCCCAACTGTTCTTAACAAGCCATGCACCGGGACCGGGAGGTCTCTTCACGAACGCAGACTGAGGAATATTATCATCCCAACCGACGATCAATACTTCATGGTTTAGTTGAGGAAACTGATCCTGATAGTGTGTGGTATAATCTCCGAAACGGTAAGCAGTCTTTACCGAATAATATGTAGCTGCAAGACATCCGTAAACCTGAAGATATGCCTTCATTGTAGCGATATTGTGTCCGTCAAGCAGGATATTGGTTATTATATGCTGCTCTGCAACAAAACGATTGGTCTGATTATAATTATAACCGTGATACGGGCCATCCCAGTCGGGGTCAGGAGCATATTCTTCAAATTCGGGACCTGACCATCTTCCGAATGCGGAGCCGGACATATAGTTATTACCACCGTAATTATAGGGGTCAGCCGCATTATATCCGTCCATGTAGCCGGGATCGGTAGGATCGGGATTCTTGGTACGGTTACCAAAGAAGGCAAGGTGACCGTCAGCGAAATCTACATCTGTAACTGCATTGTTACGAAGATATGCCGTTTCTGCCGCTGCAGTTGCAGCCTGTGCCCAGCAGGTACCCGCTGCGCCCTGATCCTTAACATGAGATATAATAGATGCACCGGCCGCATTCTTTATCTCACGGGCATCAAAAGAGGATGGGGTTGACGTTGCATTCATCGCTGCAAGTTCTCTCGGCGTGAGAGTTTGAGCGGATTTTCTTTCAACCTTATTCCCGTTTTCGTCGTAGATCACCATTTCTCTGTAACCAAATTCCGATACTTCTCCGGGTTCTCTGGTGTATTTTTCGAAATAGTCATCAACATTGATGTCAGAAGGATTAAATGCGCCTTCTACAGGCTCGGCGGGAACCGTGACGTATGAAATGTCAGCTTCTGTCGCTGACAAAACAGGGGGAATAGATGAAACCAGCATAAAACCGCAAAGCAGTATACCGGTTATCCGTTGAGAAAGCTTCATTGTTTTACCTCCAAAATAATTTGTTAATTTATTTATACCATATTATGTGCAATTTGTCAATATTATTTAAACAAACGGCGCTAATTATGTTACTTTTTACTAAAAGTTATTCAACTTTCTCTATTCACTGAAGCTTAATCTATACTGAAACGGAGAACGAAACCATAATAGCTGTCGTTCTCCGTATGAATTGTTTATTTAATTATTATCTTTAGTAACGCTTCTTAATTGTTAATTATTCAACAACTAAGGTGTAGAAATTATAGGATTCGTCATTGTACTGTACACAGAAGGTATAGGTGCCTGCATTAAGCTCAACAGAGATAAGTCCGTTTACAGCCTTGTCAGCCTTGATAGCTACAGAACCGGGAGCTGCCTTGATCTGTGCAGAGGTTGTATATTCACCCTTTGCATATCTGATAACCTTTAAGTCATCGAGATTACCGAAGGTAACTACGTTGCCGTTCTGTGTAAAGGTGGGAACCTTCTGCTCGATATCAACTACAAATATCTTCATGTAGCCGTTTTCATAGCATACCGCGATGGTAGCTCTGCCGTTGTTTCGGTACTGAATGGTGTATTCGTCAACACCATTGAGTACACCCTTTGCGGTGAATGCTCTGGAGCCTTCTGCCGCCTTGATCTTAGCAGCAGTCTTGTATTCGCCGTAAGCAGTTCTGATTACCTTTACTCCTTCAAGGTTTGATACCGTGATCTGTAGACCATTTGCAGACATTGTGGGCTCTACAACGTCAACAGTAACATAAGCGAACTTCATGGTACCGTCGTTGTAACGAACGAGTAAGGTGTACTCACCGCCCTTGGGTGCGACGTAGCTATAGGATTCTGCACCGTTGAGCTTGGTGGGGGTAATGCGAACTACCTTGTAGGTATTTACGTCTCTGTAGTTGTCATAGTTGCCGGGTGCAAGGAAGATATCCTTAACCTCTGAATCAAGACCTTCGATCACGATGTTTGCACCCTCAACGTAAGCCCTTGCTTCGGTTGTAACAGGCTCATCGGCCTTCTTTGCTTCAACAATGAAGAAGAATGTTCTGCCGTCGATCATCTGTGCCGCAAAGGTATATGTACCTTCCTTTGTAAGAGCTATTGTATAAATACCGTCAACTGACTTTTCAGCAACATCTGTAACTGTGCTTGCTCCTGCCGATTCAAGAGCTTCGATGGTCATATATCTGCCCTCGGCATACTTAAGTGTTTCAACGTTCTGCGCATTGGTAACTGTTACTGTCATTTCATTTGCAGTAATGTCAGCGGGAGCTACGTAACCTGTTGCGGGGATAACTTCTGTTTCTGTTTCGCCGCATACGCTGCATACTCTTTGCTTAGCACCGTCGGTTGTAGCGGTGGGCTTTACGGTTACAGCCCAATCACCGAAGGTGTGTCCGAGTGCGGGAATAGCTTCTGTATAGGAATAACCGCAGCTGCATTCATAAACGTAAGCACCGTCATCCGTACAGGTAGCTTCGATAGTTTCTGTGAGAACACAGTCATGGTCATGAATTTCAAAGGATTTGCGGATAGCGTAGAGAGTGATGGGTTCGGTGATGTCATATACACCGTTCACACTATAGCTTGTGCCTGTTCCGTCCGGCTTAGTGTTCCATGCAACGATAGGATCGTTACTTGCGGGGATCATGGTGAGCCCCTTGTAGTCTTCGCGGTTCTTTAAAAGTGTATTATTACCGTCTGCTGCTCTGTCATTGAGAGTACAGCTGGAGGAATATCTGGTATAGCCGCCCATACCGAGGATGGCATAGTCATTACCGCTTGTGATATAATTAAAGTCTTGAACCTGAATACCGCTGCCGTCATTCATGTCATAGGTAATGATCGGATCCCAGGCAGCATTGACATAGATGTTTTCACCATAGGGGACACGATCGGTGTTTACCATAAATACGCTGGACTTATAAACTTCGGGATAAATTACATATTCGTATCCGTTGTTTGCCGCCGGATCGTTATATGTGGTATTACCCTTACCGTCGCCGGACCAGAATTCGGGTACCGTCATATCGGTAGTATCGGTCTGTAATCTGTATCCGTCACGGCTGAGGCTTCTGATATCCATCGGGAATATAAAAGCTTCTCCAAACTTCATAATACCGTAATGTGTGGGGCTCTTGAGATTCTGTGTGGTAACCCACTTTGACCACTTACCGCCGTTTGCATTGTAGTATACTGCATAGTTGCCGCCGGTGGGATATTTTCCGTCCTCGTCTGAACGTATCCATACCCCCTTAAGTGTAACGTTGCCGGGTACAATATACTTCTTACCGGGAGAATAAACGTCTACCGCGGTGCCGCTGGTGCTCCATCCGATAAATGCCCAACCCTCATATTCGGGTGTGACATCGGGGATCTCTATAATATTGTTTGTTGCGCTGATGATGGTTTCCGGGGCATCTGTGGGAAGTACGGAGTCAAATTCAACCTTTACACCGTAATAGTTATTCTGATGTCCGAGACGGTTGTAAGCGTTTTGTACATCCTGCTTACACGCATTGGGGTCATCAAGAACGGCCTTCGCGTTCTGATAATAGATATTATCCTCGGGATAACCGTAGATAGTAGCCGTATTGAACTGTGCCTGAAGTGCTGACTTATCGGGAGGATTAATATCCTTGGTAAATGCCTTAATTAAGAAGTTACCGTCACTTTCGCGCCAGAAATAATACTCTGAGGAGTTACCCATCATTGACAGAAAATAACTCTGACCCGCTCTGGCATGGGAATAATCGGTATTCTCCATTACCGAACAAGGCAACTCATCGGTCAAGGACGTGTTTTCAAGCATAACGCAGAATCTTTGACCGGGAGTAAGTGTAACGGGCTCGGTCAGGCGTATCGTTCTGTAGCCCTCACCCGAAACCTCCTCAGCGACGGTGGAAACCAAACGTCCCTTAAAAGGATCGTTCAACGGATGATCAACGTATATCTTTACCACAAGACGAGATCTCTTATCTATGGTATACACACCCACCTGGGTAAGGACCTCATGACCCTTTGCATGGAAGTTATTTGCGGTAATCACTGTTTTTCCGTTCGAGGGCCAAATGGAATATATATAACCCTCAGCCCAGGAGGGATCGTATGTATAGTTGTTATCTACAACATCCTTGGGCTCGAAGTCCATGAGCCATGCATAGTTATGGGAGAGCTCATGGTAGGACATCCAGAAGTAACCGTCGTCACCCCAATCCTCGCCCCAGCTGTTCTTAACGAGCCATGCACCCGGTCCGGGAGGGTTAATGGCAAAGGCGGATGCGGGAATACTGTCATCCCAACCAACTATATATACCGCGTGATTAAGGCTGTTGTACTGATTCTGATAGAAGGTGGTGATATCGCCGTAGCGGTAGCCTGTGCTATCGGAATAATAGGTGGAAATTACACCGCCGAATATCTGAACGTAGGTTTTGATGGTGTTTACATCATGACCGTTGAGCATGATATTGGTTATCATGTGCTCCTCGGAAACGAAACGATTGGTCTGATTATAGGCATAACCGATAAAACCGCCGTACCAATCGGGGTCGGGAGCATATTCTTCGAATTCGGGGCCTGACCATCTACCGAAGGTACCGCCCGAAACGTAGTTATTACCACCTGTATTATATGGCTCTGCCCAGTTATATCCGTCCATGTAACCGGGGTCTGTGGGATCGGGATTCTGAGGCTTGTTGCCGAAATATGAAAGGTGACCGTCAGAGAAGTCTACATCGGCAACAGGGTTGTTACGAAGATATGCAGTTTCTGCCGCAGCATTTGCGGCCTGCGCCCAACAGGTACCCGCTCTGCCCTGGTCCTTTACAGAGGTGATAATAGATGCGCCTACAGAGTTCTTTACATTAATACTGCTGTAGGATGACGGCAATGATTTTGCCAATTTGGCAACCTCTCTTGTATTAAGAGTAGCTGCATTAGATCTTTCGACCTTATTTCCGCTCTCATCATAGGTCGCCATCTTCTGGTACCCGAATTCGGAAGGCTTTCCTTCGGGTTCAACCGTAAATATTACCCTTTCATCAACAAAGCTGAAATCTGCAACATCAAAGGAGGCTTCCGTATCTGAGCTTTCAAAAGCATCAAAGAAGACTTCCGTATCTGAGCTTGCAAAAGCATAAAAGGGCAGTGACGATATGAGCATCATTGTACACATAAGAATGCTTATTATCTTTTTACTGTTTAACATTGCTATTCCTCCGTATTTTAATAAACTATAGACATTCTACCTCAAATCACCTATTATGTCAATTATATTATATGAGTTTTTGTTGGTATTGTACAATAAAGTAAGGAAAAAGGCTTCCGAAGAAGCCTTTTGGGGGTTAATTATTCAACGGTAATTACATAGTAGTTGTAGCTTTCGTCATTGTACTGTACACAGAAGGTATAGGTGCCTGCATTAAGCTCAACAGAGATAAGTCCGTTTACAGCCTTGTCAGCCTTGATAGCTAAAGAACCGGGAGCTGCCTTGATCTGTGCAGAGGTTGTATATTCACCCTTTGCATATCTGATAACCTTTAAGTCATCGAGATTACCGAAGGTAACTACGTTGCCGTTCTGTGTGAAGGTGGGAACCTTCTGCTCGATATCAACTACAAATATCTTCATGTAGCCGTTTTCATAGCATACCGCGATGGTAGCTCTTCCGTTATCTCTGTACTGAATGGTGTATTCGTCAACACCCTTAAGAACGTCCTTTGCTGTGAATGCTCTGGAGCCGTCTGCCGCCTTGATCTTAGCAGCAGTCTTGTATTCGCCGTAGGCAGTTCTGATTACTTTTACTCCTTCAAGGTTTGATACTGTGATCTGTAGACCATTTGCAGACATTGTGGGCTCTACAACGTCAACAGTAACATAAGCGAACTTCATAGTACCGTCGTTGTAACGAACGAGAACTGTGTATACACCGCCTGCAGGAACTGTGTAGTCATAGCTGTCTGCACCGTTAAGCTTATTCTGAGTAAGTCTAACGATCTTATTGTTATTTACATCTGTGTAGTTATCATACTCACCGAGGGCAAGGAATACATCCTTAACCTCAGCGGTAAGACCGCTGATCGTTACCACTGCACCATCGGAGGTCGCCTTGCTCTCGGGATCTGTAGGCTCTTCAGGTTCGACTTCTTCCCAAATAGCGTAAAGAGTAATAGGCTCGGTTATTTCATATACTTCGTTTACGGAATAGGAATCACCCGTTCCATCCGCTCTTGTATTCCAGCTAACTACAGTCTTATCACCGTTTGCGGGGATGCAGGTAAGACCGTTATAGCCTTCGCGGTTGGGAATAAGATTATTTTTATCGTCGACTACTCTGCCCTTATTAAGAGTGGAGCTGGAGGAATATCTTGTGTAGTCACCTGTACCGAGAATGGTATATTCGTTACCGTCTGTAATATAGTTAAAGTCCTGTATCTTTACATCCGAACCGTCATTCATATCATATGTGATGATGGGATCCCAAGCCGCATTTACAAATATATTATCACCGTAAGGAACACGGTCGGTGCTTACCATGAATACAGAGTTCTTATATGCCTTGTTATAAATCTCATATTCATAGCCGTTGTTACGGGGATCTCCGTAGGTGAGCCTGCCCTGTCCGTTACCCGACCAGAACTCTACCTGAGTCATATCGACCTGATCTGTCTGGAGACGGTAGCCCGATCTTGTAAGGGTTGCAGTTTGCGCAGGAAAATCGAAGGGTGTACCCTTGGTCATAAGTCCGAAGTGCGTTCCCGACTTTGTGATATTGGTATTCGAGCCGTTCCATGAGCCGCCGTTGGGATCATAGTAAACAGCATAATAACCGCCGCCGTTAGCATAAACACCGTCACCGTCAGAGCGTCTCCATACAGCCTTGAGGTTCATGGAACGGTCCACCTTGATGGTCTGGCCGGGATAGTAGTAAATATCTGCGGCACTCGATTCACTCCATCCGATAAATGCCCAATCGGGGAAATACGGAGTTTCGGTAGGGAGCATAGCATAGCTGCCCTTGGATACGTTCATCATTGAAGGAATATTTTCAGCACCGCCGATAACACCGTCGAATTTAATAACTCCTACTGTACCCGCAAAGTTGGAATATAGGAACTTATAAGCGTTTGTTACCTTCTGCTTGGGCGGATCATCCATTGCAAGAACATCGCCTGCCTGTGCCATGAACATATTCTCTTCGGGCTTGAAGCCATATTCTAGACAAGCATCATAAAGCTCCCGAAGTGCACTTGTATCCACCTTAGCGTCCTCGGTAAATGCCTTGATGAATGCGTTCTTGTCATTCATTATCCAGGTGTTGGTTTCAGGATCCTTATAGTAAGACTGACCTGCAAGAGCCTGAGTATAGGGTTTATATTCACAGATACCGTAAGAAGGCTGACCGCAGGTCGTCATTGTTCTGACAACGATGCCGAAGCGTTCACCTTCGAAGAGCTCTACAGTATGGGGAAGATCGATAACTCTGTAACCTTGACCCACAACGTCTGTTGCAGTTACACAAACGTGTGTACCTGATTCGGGATTATGCGGGTCAGTGGGGTTCTTATAGATATCTATAAGAACGTGAGCAGATTCGTTATAGTTGTAGAAGCCTACCTGCTTTAAGTATTCATGTCCCTTTGCATGGAACATGTTAGCCTGAGAAAGCGCGTGCCTTTCATAGCCTTCATTAAAGTAGAAATAGGTATAGCCTTCACCCCATGCGCCGTCATACTGATAGTTGTTGTCAACCTTATCAACATTTTCAAAGTCCATTATCCATGCATCATAGAGGGAGGTGTCATAGTATGACAGCCAGAAGTATCCGCCGCCGTTACCCCAGCCTTCTCCCCAGGAATTTTTCATTAACCACGCACCCGGTCCCTTGGGAGGAATGACAAATGCGGAAGCGGGAATGTTATCATTCCATCCGACACAGTAAACTGCATGGTTGATATCGGTTACATAATACTGATAGTATGTTGTAGCACCGGGAATATTATTTACACATTGGTCATGATGATAATAAAGGGTATATACGCCACCGTACTCTTGAATGGCAGATTTCATAGCAGCCATATTTTTGGTATATACCATATAGTTCTTCGTCATATGTTGCTCTGCGATATAACGCATATCGTCGCCTACACCCCAGCCTCTGAAGGCGCCATAGAAATTGCATGGAGGAAGCAATGACTCATGTACCGGTCCTGTCCATCTTGCAAGAGCAGAGCCTGCAACAAGAGCGTTACCGCCTACATCGTGGGGATTGTTATGGTTTACACCGTCAACGTGCATGGGGTCGGTGATATCTGTAGTTCGGGGTCTGTTACCAAGGTATGCAAGATAAGCCTCGGAAAAATCTACACCGGTGGATGTAGGATTATTCTTTACATAGGCGATCTCCGCTGCTGCTATTGCGGCAAACGCCCAGCAGTTACCCGAATAGCCTTGATCCTTTATCGGGCTTACCCATGCGGTACCTGCCTCATTAGTTATACCAAGGCTGTTATACTCTGCAGGGAATCCTGCGTCATTATCAATAATTTCATCGGCCTTATCGGCTGCAAGCTCTCTGGGAGTTGCAACACGGTTGCCGTTATTATCTACAACTATAGTATCTGAAATGCCGTATTCCGAGGTTACGTTCTCGGGAATAACGTGCATCCATGTCATATCTACAGTTGCTTCTGTATTAATCGGTTTAACGTATGCTTTGTTATCTGTAAACGCTTGTACTGTTTTTAAATACTCGGTATCATTGTATGTTGGAATTATGCTTTCCTTAGGAATTCCGTTTAGCCGAATCGGTGAATCTTCGTTCGCTTTCAAAGTGAAAGGTGTTAATGAAACAAGCATTACGGTAACAAGAGATAATGCTAACACTCTTTTTCCTGATGAGAAAAACTGTTTCATAAGGTATATCCTCCCAAAATATTTTATTCTAAAACTAATTATATTGTAACATATGCACATAACTATGTCAATAAATAATTAAATATTGTTCAAGATGTTGCGAAAATTAAAATGCTGTCATTGAGACAGCATTTTTTCGATATTCAGAATATTGTTTTCTGTTTGGGATTTATCTATGTCTATAATAATATCTGCACAAGCTTTATACAGAGGATTTCGTATGTTTTCCATTTTACGTAACGTGTTTATATCCTTTGAAAGAGGTCTTGCGTCGGTTGCTAAGCTTTCGATTGCTGTGCGAAGCCAGATGACTACCGAATTACGTCGGAGTGCTTTTCTGTTTTCTTCACGGAGTATTGCGCCTCCTCCGGTTGCGATAACAACACTGTTTTGAAGCGAGGCTTTTTTAACAGCCTCAGTTTCCAAATCTCTGAAATACTCTTCACCATAGATTTCAAATATTTCCGGTATAGTTTTTGCTTTGGAACTGACGACCATGTCATCGGTGTCGAGGAGTTGCATTGAATGCCTTTGAGCTATGATATTACTTAATGTAGTTTTTCCGCAACCCGGCATACCGATAAAAACAATATTTCTTTTGTTTGCTTCGATCTTTTTTGTAATAGCGTCGATCACAGAGTTGTCTGTTTTGATATCAAAAAACAGATCGTGGGCAAGCTTCGCCTGAGCTACAAGCATCGGGAGACCGTTGGTACAGGGGATTCCTCTCTCAAGTGCCTGCAGGATAAGGTTTGTACGTATAGGATTATATATAACGTCGATCACACCGCTTACCTTTGTGAAATTATTAAGGTCAATTACAGAATCATCAACGTGCGGATACATTCCGACGGGAGTTGTATTAATAATTATATCGGCATCGTAATGAAGGTAGAGGTTATTGTAATTATTTTTCGAAGTTCTGCCTACGATTATTATTTCCCTTGCTCCCTCGTCCTCGGTGACAGCTTTTGCCGTATGCGAAGTACCGCCGGTGCCGAGAATGAGGACTTTTTTGCCATTAAAAAGTATGCCGGACTGTCTTGCCATATACGAAAAACCGAAATAGTCAGTATTGTCTCCGTAAAGAACGCCGTTTCTGTTGATCACAGTATTGACAGAGCCGATCCTCAGGGCACGCTCGGAAATTATATCAAGCATTGGCATCACATCGGTTTTATAAGGGATAGTTACGTTTATACCGTTATATTTTTTTAACTTGATAAAATCTTCCAGCTTATCGGGAGTTACCTCGTGAAGTGAATAATCATTGTTGCCAAGCATATTATGTATAGGCACGGAATAGCTGTGTCCGAGCTTTTCACCTATAAGTCCGTATTCGGTTTTCATGTTATATCTCCGAATAGTTACCTAAGAATGCGAAGAAATCGGGTGATTCATCAAGAGAAGCAATCAACTGTTGGATCTCATGAGAGTATACCGATGCCTCGAAATCTACGTAAAATATAAATTCAAAGTCTCTTCCGGGTATTGGACGGCTTTCTAATTTGGTAAGGTTTACTCCCAAAACAGAGAACTTGGAAATCATCTCGTAGAGTGAGCCGGGACGGTGGGGAAGGCTGAACATGACGCTGATTTTATTTGCTCCCGGATAGATCTCAAGATCCTTTGTGATACATATAAAGCGTGTATAGTTATTTGCGCTGTTCTGAATGTTATCTTTTAAGATACGGAGATTGTAAAGCTCAGCACAGCTCTTTGAGGAGATAGCGGCAACATCCTTACGTCCTGATTCAAGAACCATTTTTGCGGCAACTGCAGTATTCTCGCAGGGGATGATCTTTACATTCTTGAGATTATTCAGAAACTCGCTGCATTGAGCTAAAGCCTGCTCGTGAGAATATATTTCCTTGATATCATTAAGGTCTGTGCCTATATTTGCGAGGAGCATATGGTCGATCTTGACTTTGACGCTTCTGACGATGTGGAAGCTGTATTTTTTCATAAGGTCGTAAACGCCGACAACAGAGCCGTGAAGCGAGTTCTCAATTGGCAGAATTCCATATTTGCAAAGTCCCTTGTCGACAGCTGTGAAAACTGAATCGAAGGAAGAAAGATACATGATCTTGGGTCTGTCAAAAAGCTTATCACAGGCTATCTGTGAATTTGAACCTTCAATACCCTGACAGGCAACCACAGCAGTTTTTGGGAATAACGTTTCTGCGGGCAGACATGCATTTTTTATTTTTTCGGCTGTTACGCTGTATCCTGCGTTTACATGGTTTTGATATGAACGGGATACCTCAAATAATATTGAATAAAGCGACTTGGTGTATGCCGCCATTTCATCATTCATTCCCTCGGTAACGCGGCAGATTATATCACGCTCTCTCTGAGAGTTAAGAGTTGGAATGTTATTTTCTTTTTTATACTTAGCGACATCCTTGACCGTTTCCATTCTTTCGACGAAGAGCTTTAAAATTTCATTGTCTATTACGTCTATCTTTTTTCTTATTTCCTTGAGATCCATTTTATTACCTTCTTATAACTGGTTTATTATTGCTATTGCTAATGCAGCCTCTACTACAGGCACGGCACGCGGAACTATACAGGGATCGTGTCTTCCGGTAATTTTGAGCTTTGCTCTGACCCCACCCGAAAGACTTATCGAATTCTGTTCTAAAGCTATTGATGGTGTCGGCTTTACAGCACATCTGAATATAAGGGGCATACCGTTGGTAATTCCACCGAGTATACCACCGCAGTTGTTTGTGGAAGTTATGACCTTGCCGTTTTTATATTCAAAGGGATCGTTGTTTCCTGATCCTTTCATGCTTGATACGGCAAATCCTGCACCGAATTCAATACCTTTTATTGCAGGAATACCGAATATGATTTTGGCTACTTCGCTTTCGATACCTTCAAACATAGGTGATCCTAAGCCTGCAGGGAGTCCTATAGCGGCACATTCGATAATACCGCCAATACTGTCCCCCTCATTTGCTATCAGCGTCATATATTCCTCCATTGCTTCACCTGTCATCTCATCAAGGGTAGGGAAGGGCCTCGGTATAAGATCCTCTCTGGTAAGATTTACAGGATCGTAGAGTACGTCGGATATTATACCGACAGATGCAATATGTGCGCCTATATAGATTCCTTTCTCTTCAAGTATCTGCTTAACAAACGAGCCTGCGAATGTCAGCGGAAGAGTTAATCTGCCCGAGTATTCGCCGCCCCCTCTGATATCGTTGTAGCCCTCAGTTCTTACGTGAGCCGTATAATCAGCGTGACCGGGACGGGGAATATCACGGAGATTGGCGTAATCGTTACTCTTTGTATCTGCATTGGCGAATATCGCACAAAGCGGTGCGCCGCAGGTGTATCCACCGACCATTCCCGAAATGATCTCGGGTATATCTGTTTCCTTACGGGTGGTAGAATATCTGTTTTTTCCACCTCTTCTTCTATCGATATCATTCAGGATCCTGTCCATGTTCGGTCTGAAGCCCGCAGGGAGTCCCTCAATAACACATCCGATTGCTTCCGAATGCGATTGACCGAAGATAGACACGGTTATTTTATTTCCTATCTTATTCGACATTTATAATTCCTCCGATATCTCTGAAATGTTCGAAAAACTGGGGATATGACTTATTAACCGCCTCTGCTCCTTGTATTATAACCTTATTCTCGCATATACACGAAGCTATAGCGGCACTCATTACTATTCTGTGGTCATTATAGGAATTTACTGTACCGCCCTTAAGTTTACCGCTTCCGTTGATTATAAGCTCACTTTCGGAAACGACCACGTTTCCGCCGAGTGATTTTATCATTTGTGAAACGCTTTCCAGACGGTCGCTTTCCTTGATACGCAAACGCTGTGCATTATAGATTCGAGTTCTTTTTTTCTTTGAAGCTGCATATACCGAAAGAATGGGTACAAGGTCGGGTATATCATCAGCGTCGATTTCTTCGTTATCTTTAATGCTCATGAAAATTTTGTCTCTTTGCATCGAATCTGTATTTAATCCGTTTACATTGATGCCTGCAGCAAGCCAAAATGCTGCATTCGACCAATCTCCCTCGACCTTGATACGCTTGGGTGAAATAAATCGTTCGTTACCTTTTGTATTAAAGCCGCCGTTGATTTCGTATTTTTGCAATACCTCGGTCGTTATATCAATGTATCCCTTTGAGGATAGAGGTGAGGTAAGAGTTATACAGCTTTCGCCGTTGAGTAAGGGAAGGGCAAACATCAGAGCTGAAATATACTGTGAGCTTTCTGAGCCTGAGATTTTATATTCTCCCGAAGTCATTTCTCCCTCAAAACAGATAGGGAGAAAGGTGTCCGAGAAGTTGATTCCATGCTCTGACAAGGCACTGCATAAGGGTGCAAAGGGTCTTTTTAAAAGCGAGCCTTCACCTGTTATAACGCCTTTATTATATAATGCCGTGGCGATGGGAAGGATCATTCTTGCCGTTGTTCCGCTTTCGCTTACGGGTATTACCGGTGGCTTCGTGCATAATTTTATAGGTTCAACAATTATTATATTTTTTGATATGCGTGCAGATGCGCCTAAAGCGTTCACTGCATTTACAGTAGCTTCAATATCCTTGGATATACCGTTACATTCGATCTCTGTAGGCTTGTCCGCAAGTGCAGAAGCCATTATTATTCTGTGGGCATATGATTTTGAAGCAATCGCCTCTATAGAACCCTCTAATTTTCGAGGGGTTATTGTTACATTCATATTAATCTACCGTTATAAAGCTTTCGAGTTCCGAAATATCTATCTTGTGAAGTATGCATTTCCCGATATATTCGGGGATAACAAGTGTTATTGTATTACCCTTTCGCTTTTTGTCGTTCATGGCAATACTTACAAGTTCCTTTTGGGAATAGGGAACGGTGTTTATTACCTTGAATTCGTCAAGAGCTTTTCTAATTTTATCAGAGGTTCCGTGCTTACAAAGTCCTTTATCCTCACACGCTTTTGTTATAAGAAGCATACCGATTCCGACTGCATGGCCGTGAGATATATTAAAGTCCGAGAGTGCTTCGATTGAGTGGGCAAGTGTATGACCGAAGTTTAGCAGTTGTCTTTCTCCGTGATCGAATTCATCCTTTGCTGCAATTTCTGCCTTTATCTCAATACAGCGATATATCATTTCTTCGATGTTGAAGCTGTTGTCGGCAATATCGTAAAACAGCTTTTCATCACGTATAACACCGTATTTTAAAGCCTCGCATATACCTGCGGTATAGATATCGTAGGGAAGAGTGTTGAAGGTATCTGTATCGCAGATGACCCTTAAAGGCTGATGGAATGCTCCTATAAGGTTTTTTCCGTAGAAACAGTTGACCCCTGTTTTCCCTCCGACCGAGGAATCTATAGCTGAAAGAAGTGTAGTAGGTATCTGAATGAAATCGATTCCTCTCAAATATATTGATGAAGCAAATCCGGTGATATCACCGACTATACCACCACCTAAGGCTATAGCAAAATCCGAACGGGTGAGATGATTTTCAAAACAGCATTCGAGTATGGAGAGAACAGTTTCCATGTTTTTGGAATGCTCTCCGTTTTCAAATATAAATTCACATACCTCGTATCCCGCATCTATAAGAGAACTTTTAGTGCTTTCGCCGTATAATGCCCAAACGATATCATCACTGACAATAATACATTTGCCGGGAGCCTTTACTTTGCTTATTTCAAGTGCTATATCTGAAAGTAGGCTCGGACCGATTACAACCTCGTAAGATTGTGATGTATTAACCATTAAGTTTAACATTAGCCTATCTCTTCCTTTGCCTCTCTGCCTTCCTTTAAAAGAAGTTTCATTTTATCACTATCGTTTCTGTTAAGAGCATCTCTGTACTCAGTGAGACTTTTGATAATATAATCTAATTCAAACATGAGATTATCCTTGTTATCAAAAAACAGATCTGTCCACATATCCTCATTGAGTCTTGCTACACGGGTAAGGTCCTTATAGCTTCCCGCAGAAAAACCGAGTCTGGTCTTTGCAGTAGGACTCTTGATATAAGCGTTAGACACTACGTGTGCAAGCTGAGAGGTGAAGGCTATCTGTTTATCATGTGTGACTGCATCGGTTACTGTAACTCCACCGAAACCGATTTCAAGGAACAGAAGCTCTGCGGCTTTCAATGCGATGAGGTTTGTGTGCTCATCACGGCAAAGAATCATGGGTGCGCCCTCATACATCTCCGCATAGGAATATTTATATCCCGAACGTTCAATGCCTGCCATGGGATGACCGCCGATAAAATATAGCCCGTGTTTGTGAGCAAAAGGAGAAAGCTCGTTGCATATAGCCTCTTTAGTGCCCGAACAGTCGATGATTACAGTATTACGGGCGAAGCGATTTATATTATCCTTAACAAATTTAACCGTGGCATCGGGATATAGTGCTATAATGACCATATCACACTTGTTTAGATCCTCAATAGTCATTATATTATCTATAGCACCGTCCTTCAATGCTGCTTGCGCAACTGATTGTGTACGGTTATAACCCCATATTGTATGATTGGTATGCTTTTTAAATGCTTTTGCGAGAGAGCCTCCTATGAGACCCAAGCCAATTACGGCTACGTTCTTTTTCATGATAAATCACCTTGCTTTTTTTAATCTAAAGCTTTTATAGTATTTAATAATGTGTCGATGTTTTTTGATATTACCTTGAATGCATCAGGTTTAATTGACTGAGGACCGTCACAGAGCGCCTTGGTAGGATCGTTATGAACCTCAATCATGACTCCGTCAGCGCCTGCAGCAACCGCTGACATTGTGAGTGTAGATACAAATCTTGCTATACCTGCCGAATGGCTGGGATCTATTACGATCGGAAGATGTGAAAGCTCTTTAAGAACCGGAACTGCGGATATATCAAGAGTATTTCTTGTAGCGGTTTCAAATGTACGTATACCTCTTTCACAGAGGATCACGTTTTCGTTACCTCCTGCCATAATATATTCTGCGCTCATAAGAAGCTCTGAAATGGTAGCAGAAAGACCTCTTTTTAAAAGTATAGGCTTCTTTGACTTACCCAGCTCCTTTAATAGCTGGAAGTTCTGCATGTTTCTTGCGCCTACCTGAATGACATCAACGTCAGCGAAGAGATCGAGCTGAGAAAGATCCATTACCTCGGTTACTATTGGAAGACCGGTTGCTTTTTTCGCTTTTAAAAGAAGATCGATACCTTCACCGCCCATGCCCTGGAATGCATAAGGAGAAGTTCTGGGTTTAAAAGCACCGCCTCTGAGCATTGTAGCACCTGCCGCCTTTACTTCCTCGGCTATGGAAATTATCTGCTCTTCGCTTTCAACGGAGCAAGGACCTGCGATCTTTGCAAATATGTCTCCGCCTATCGATGTATTGCCTACCGTGATTACGGTATCAAGGGGATGGAATTTTCTGTTGGCTGATTTATAAGGTTCCTGGATGCGCTTTACGCTTGCAACTATGTCAAGAGCCTGAATAAGGTCGATGTCAACTCTTGAGGTATCTCCAACAAGTCCCAGTATGGTTGAGTGTATACCTTGTGTTGGGTGGATTTCGATGTCCATTCCACGAAGCCATTCTTCAAGATTTTTTAATTGTTGCTGTTCCGGATGTTCCTTTAATACGATGATCATTTATATTTATCTCCTTTGAATAATATTAAAAATAAAATAACCCCGGTGATTTAGCATCACCGAGGTAAACTAAACTTAATTCAATCCTTTAAAAGTTCAATAAATCACGGCAACACTAAATGACTTTACCAAAAAACTCAGTAAAGTAATAATAGTTGCTAAAGTAATTTACGAACTTCATTTGCTTGTTTCCTTTCATAGGATTTGAGTTGATTTTAGCACACTAAATTATATTTGTCAATAGTTTTTTCATAATATATTGATTTTTTTGAATAAATACTTAATAAAAGCTGAATAATAGTTTATCATTGTTCAGGGGGAAATTATGGTTTATAAAGGATGCGAAAGAAAAATAATAATGATAAAAAATACAGGGAGCAGTTATTTCGACGAAGCTTATTTTATTTTAAAAGAAAATTATAAAAAACGGGTAAGTGAGGGAGATATGCTGAGTGAAGCCAATAGGATAGTAAACGATAATATCATAACCTACCCATCAAAGCCCGAAAGAAAGGCTCGCAGAATCAATATACGCTCCTTTCTTTACGGTATAATATCGGGCTTCTCGTTAACTGCCTGTATATTTTTGATCGTTAAATAGCTTACAGGTCATCAGCATCCTGTACCGGAGTCTCGATATCACAACGGATGCTCTGTGCATTCATATATACCTTTCCACCGGGAGATGCGTTCTCGATAATATCCTTGGTACTTTCTGTGATGCCTGTGTACTGTCCGAAGGGATCGGTATTGATTTCATTGGTTTTGTAAGCGTTTATAACCTCGTTTACTTTATTTTCAACTCTTATTTTGCGTTTTTCCTTTCTTCTCATATAGGCTCCTTTCTGTATTGTTTTTGTTAGTATTTGCAGTATATCGGCATATATGTAACCTTGACAACGATAATAATATATGCTATAATTAGATGATTGAATGTACGTTTATATTAATGTAGGCTGACGTATTCTGAACGCCCGTGAATACTTATCTGCCGAACATACATTTTAAATTTTTTGTGAAACGGAGTATTTTTGTTTTTTATGAAAAAAAAGAATAATCGAATAACACCGAAGCTGAGGGTTATGGCGCTCGGAGGACTTAATGAGATCGGTAAAAACATGACCGTGCTTGAATGTGGCGAGGATATCATTATTATTGATTGCGGTCTCGGTTTTCCCGATGATGATATGCTTGGTATCGATCTTGTTATTCCCGATATCAGTTATCTTGAGCAAAACGTAAAGAAAATACGCGGTATTTTTCTTACACATGGACACGAGGACCATATCGGAGCCTTGCCTTACGTTCTCCGCAATCTTGACGTTCCTGTTTACGGAACCCGTCTTACCTTGGGTATCGTACGTTATAAGCTTGAGGAACACGGACTTTCAAGCACCGCGCTTCTAAATACGGTTACTGCAGGTGACAAAATAAAGGCAGGCTGCTTTGAGATAGAGTTTATTCATGTTAATCACTCGATTGCCGATGCCTGCTGTCTTGCGATAAAAACACCTGTGGGTAACGTTGTTCATTCGGGCGACTTTAAGCTTGACCTTACACCTGTCGATGGCGGAATGATGGATCTGACCCGTCTTGGAGAGATAGGTAGGGAAGGTGTTACACTTCTTATGTGTGAGTCGACTAACGTTGAACAGCCCGGTTTTACACCCTCGGAAAGATTGGTTGGTCGTTCCTTTGAAAATATCTTTATGCAGAACAGCGATAAGAGAATTGTCGTTGCTACATTCTCTTCAAACGTGCACCGAGTACAGCAGATCATAAACACGAGTGCGCGATATAACCGTAAGGTTGCAATTACAGGACGAAGCATGCTGAATATCGTTAAGGCTGCGGTTGATCTTGGTTATATGAGTTTCCCTAAGGGAGTTCTTATTGATATCAACGAGCTTAGCAGATATCCAAAGAACCAGACTACCATAATTACTACGGGAAGCCAGGGCGAACCGATGTCTGCACTTCACCGTATGACTTTTGGCGGTCACGATAAGATCTCGCTCGGAATGGAAGACCTTGTCGTTATTTCAGCTCACGCAATTCCCGGTAACGAGAAGCTTGTCGGCAATATTATAAACGAGCTTATGCGAAACGGAGTTTCAGTATTCCATGACAGAGTTGTCGAAGTTCATGTATCCGGTCACGCACGTGAACAGGAAATCAAGCTTATGCACGCTCTTATTAAGCCTAAGTACTTTGTACCCGTGCACGGTGAATTCAAGCATCTTATGCGTCATAAAGAGCTTGCGATGTCTATGGGCGAGAAGGAAGAGTCAATTTTCGTTATGGAAATCGGTCAGATGCTTGAAATCGATGAAAACAGTGCCAAGATCAATGGTATGGTTCCTGCGGGCAAGGTTCTTGTCGACGGCTATGGTGTAGGTGATATAGGAAATATCGTTCTTCGCGACAGAAAACTTCTTTCTCAGGACGGTATCATCATCGTTGTTGCAACAGTAGATATCAATGGTCTTAATCTTGTTTCGGGGCCCGATGTTGTTTCACGCGGATTCGTTTACGTCCGAGAATCCGAAGCGCTTATGGAAGGGGCGCGCAATATTGCTTACCAAGCACTTATGTACTGTCTTGATAACGGTGTCACCGAATGGAATCAGTTAAAAAATAGAGTTCGTGATGATCTTTCAAAGTATCTCTATGCTCAGACCAAGCGTAAGCCTATGATACTTCCGATCATTATGAACGTTTGATATACTCAGATTTTAAGGAAGGTAGTTTTATGAAGGAATTCAGAAGGATACTCATCACAACGGTTTTGATTGCGTCCGTGCTTATCGTTCTCGCCGTTTCTGTATCTGCCGAAGCTGCATTTAAAGACGTTAAGGCGGGTTCATGGTATTATGATGCTGTGAGTAAAACTGTAGAAGAAGGTGTGTTTACAGGAACCTCAAAGACAACGTTTTCACCTAATCAGCCTATGACCAGAGCGATGTTTGTAACTACGCTTGCAAGAATGAACAAGGTTGATGTAAGCGAATATACAAGTGCATCATTTTCTGACGTAAAGCTCGGGGAATGGTATGCTCCCTACGTTGAATGGGCATATCAAAACGATATTACAAGCGGTATCGGCGGAGGTAAATTCGGTGTTAACAATACCATTACCCGTCAGGAGATGGTAGCACTCTTCTATAAGAGTGCAGCTAATTTTGGTGAAAGCACTGAGATTCCCGATCAGTTTAAGTATGACAGAAGCTATGATAAAGATGATGTTGCCGAATGGGCGGTAGACGGTATGAAGTGGGCGCTTGCCAATTTCGTGATCTCAGGAACAGGCAACGAGGGCGAAATGCTTCTCCTTTCTCCCAAAAAGACCGCTACCAGAGCAGAGGCGGCTCAGCTTATAGTTAATTATTTCGATTTTCAGAAGGCTGATGAGCCTGCTATTGGCAAGCTTACCATTAACGGAAACACAATTGAAAATTATAAGATAGTTCATGCTGATAACAAGGATTCCAAGAATGCCGCAAAGGCTCTCGTTGATTATATACAGCGTGCAACAGGTAAAACGCTTACATATACCACTGATGCTGTGCCTGTAGGTGAATACGAGATTCTTATCGGAAAAACTAACCGTGAGGGTTCTGTTGTGTCCGTTAAGCGTGAATTGACCGACAGAAGTGCTTTTGAGATCAGTGTTCAGGGTAATTATCTTGTTATTGCAGGTAGTAATGATGAATATGAAGCGAATGAATTCGGTGTAATAGGTCTTGCTCTCGAAAGGCTTGGCTTCGGTTTCTATTCAGGTGATATTTATACTATCGCGAGACAGGACGAGGTTGATCTTGCTGACGGTTATTTCTTCAGCGACGGACCCGGATATGAATACAGAGTTGTATACTGGAGCAGTAAGCCTGAAGAAGAAAGAACATCCGAGCCCTTTAAGCGTTACGGCATGCCTCACAATCTTCCCGAGATTACAGGTGTTCCCGTTACAGCACCTGAGCCCTGTCTTACCGACCCCGAGATAATAGCAACATCTATCAATAACGTCAGAACGATTCTCGAAAAGAGGCCCGATCTGGAAATATTAAGTGTCATTATGAATGACAGACCCGATTGTTGTCTCTGTGAACGTTGTATGGAGGTTTATCGCCGAGAGAAGACCAGAGGTGCTACTATTATGCTTCTCTGTGATACTATAGCTAAGGACATAAAAGAAGATTATCCCGATTGTTATATCCTTACTGCGGCTTATCTTCATACATTACAGCCCGTACAGACTAAGCTCGATGAAAGGGTTATGGTTTATTACTGCCCCATCGAGAATTGCGCAAGCCATGATTACAACGATCCCACTTGTCCTCTTAACGCATCGATTCTCGGTAATATGAACGGTTGGAGTGATGTTTGCGACAGACTTTGGGTATGGGATTATTCCGCTAACTTTACTTATTCTTTCTCTGCGTTTCCGATTTTAGACTCCCTTCGTGATAATAAGGAATGGTTCTATGGTCTTGGTGTAACCGGTGAGTTTAATAATGCTATTCAGGGAAAAAGCGGTGAGTTCGGTCCTCTCGTTGCTTATCTTTTAGGTAAGCTTCAGTGGAAGCCTACCATGTCAGAGGATGAATACCAGGCAGAGATCGATGCATTCCTTGAGGCATACTATGGAGCAGGCTGGAAGAATATAAGAAGTTATATCGATAGCATGGAGCTTCTCTCCGATAAAAATCATTGGGGTTATCACGTAGTACCTGACGGAGTTGTCGACTACGAGGATATTCTTGCCAATATGGATACCTTTGAGGGCTATTGGGATGCCGCTGAGGCTATGGCTAAGAATACAGAAGAACTTAAACGTATTCAGTGTTCAAGAGTTTCCTGGACCTATACAATGCTTACGGCACTCTATACGCGTGACTATTGCGGCGATGATCCTGCTGCCAAAAATGCTTATGTAGATCTTACCGCTGAATTCATCGAAGAGGTTGATGCCCTTGGTGTGAAATGGGCAGAAAGTGACAGAGGCGTTTTCTATGATCCGTCAAAGCATCCCCGTGAGTGGTTGCCTTCATAAATTTGTATAAATCTGAAGTCCTCGAAAGAGGACTTTGATTTTTATATTATAGGAAATTGCGTTATTTCGGGCGCTGAAGAAACGGAATTATGCTCGGTCCATACCCGATCATTCGGTGCGGGCCGGCGCCCGCTTTTTTATGTGTTGAATTTATTTGTTTCATACGGCAGTTATTTTTTTATTGACAGTTCAATTTAAAATATGGTACAATAATTAAAATAATTATTTTTCGAGGTTGTTATGAGAAAAATCGGAATGATATTAATCATATTGTCTTTAATGGTCATTATGGCAGTATCGCTTGGTATAAGTGTATGCGCTGAATGCGAATTCCAAGACGTGAAGGAGGGTTCATGGTTTTATGATGCCGTGAACGAAGCGGTTGAGGCTGAAGTGTTTAACGGAACATCTAAATATGAATTTTCTCCCCACAAGCCTATGACAAGAGAAATGTTTGTAACGACTCTTGCAAGACTTAATAAGGTTGATGTAAGCCAATATACCTCTTCATCCTTTTCTGACGTTAAGGTCGGTGAATGGTATGCGCCTTACGTTGAATGGGCATACCGGAAAAATATAACAGATGGCATCGGCGGTGGTAAATTCGGTGTTAATAAAACTATTACCCGTCAGGAGATGGTAGCTCTCTTCTATAAGAGTGCTGCTGATTTCGGTGAAAATACCGAAATTCCCGACCAGTTTAAATACGACAGAAGCTATGATAAAGGTGATGTCGCTGAATGGGCTGTTGATGGTATGAAGTGGGCGCTTGCAAATTTCATTATTTCAGGTACAGGCAATGTTGAAAAAAATCTTGTGCTTTCTCCCTCTAAGACCGCAACCAGAGCCGAGGCGGCTCAGCTTATCGTAAATTACTTGGATTTTCTTTGTGCTGATGAACCTGCGATCGGTTTACTTTCTATCAACGGTAATCCGATAGATATGTATAAGATCATATATGCGGACAATGAAGAGAGTAAGAACGCGGCAAATGAGCTTGCAGGGTATATTGAACGCTGTACCGGAGTAACTCTTGATGTACAAAATGATTCTTGTGCGGTTGAAGAATATGAGATACTTATCGGTAAGACAAACCGTGAAGACCGTGGAATTGTAACTACAGACAGAGTGGGTGAAGACCGTTGCTCTTATGAAATAAGCGTTCAGGGTAATTACCTTGTTATTGCAGGTAAAGATGATAAATACGAAGGTTCATACTTCGGTGTTATCGGACTTTGTGAAGAAGTTCTTGGTTTTGGATTCTATACAAGAAATATCTCTACCATTGAGCATATTGATGTACTTGATATTCCGGACGGTTATTGCTTCAAGGACGGACCCGGTTACGAAAGCCGTTCTATCTACTGGAGTAACTGCCCTGAAGAAAATAAAGCCGGCTCACCCTTTAAGTCAAAGGGTTTTGTTCACAATCTTCCCGATATCACAGGTGTCAGCAAAGGCGAGCCTTGTCTTACAGATCCTGCAATTATTGAATATTCTATAAATGCAGTTAAAGGATATCTTAAGAAAAATCCGAACCTTGAGATCATATGGGTTTCTCAGAATGACTCAGCTGATGTTTGTGTATGTGAGTCCTGCAATGAGGTCAACAGACAGCAGGGAAGCCGTGGCGGTACGATTATGATGCTATGTAACGCAATCGCAGAAGCGATAGAGGAGGAGTATCCTGACTGTCAGATCCTTACTCTTGCATATCTTCATACCACGCACCCTATCAATTCAAAGCTCGATGACAGCGTTATTATATATTACTGTACCATGGATTATTGTCTCAGCCACGATTATGCTGATGCCACTTGTCCTCTTAACGCTGCTCTTCTTTCACATATGACAGAATGGAATAAGATATGTAAGAAGATATGGGTATGGGATTATTCTGCTAATTTTACATATTCCTTTGCCGCTTTGCCGATGGTGGAGTCACTTCGTGACAATAAGGCTTGGTTCTACAGTCTTGGTGTAAGAGGCGAATTTAATAACGCAATTCTCGGTAAGTCGGGAGAATTCGGAAGCCTTACTGCATATTTGACAGGTATATTACAATGGGATCCGAATATGTCTGTAGAGGAATATCAGATAAATGTGGATAAATTCCTTGAGGCTTATTATGGCGCAGGCTGGAAATATATTAGGAAATATATCGATGCGATGGAGCTTCTTTCCGATAAAAATCATTTCTCCTGTCATGCTACTCCTCAAGTTATCATTGATTACGAGGATCTGCTCCTTTATATGGATGAATTTGAAGCTTATTGGGATGCGGCAGAAGCTCTGGCTAAGGACGAGAACGAGCTTGACAGAATACAATGCTCCAGAATTTCGTGGACGTATACTATGCTGACAGCTCTCTATACCCGTGATTATTGCAGTGATGATTATGAAACACAGCTGTCCTATGTATCTTTAGCAACAGAATTTGTATCCGTTATTAAGGAAAAAGGTGTTAAGTATACCGAGAAGGAAGCGGATATCAGTTTTGATCCTGCAAAACCGCCTCATGAATGGTTCCCGGCGGCATGATATCGGAATCGTATGTTTTTTGTATAATAATTTTAATTAATATTTCGAATAATAATATCAGCAGCTGATTTTATTAGCTGCTGATATTTATTTGTTACTAAATGTATTATATATCACTATAATTAACAAAACGCCTGTGAACAGGGCAGGGATATTTGGTCGTTTTGTAAAAGTTGAAAAAATATAATATTTTTTCCTAAAAACTGTTGACAAAAGAGATACTATGTGGTATACTAACAAAGCTGTCGTTTGAGAGACAGTTCAGCTAAATGGCGGGATAGCTCAGTTGGCTAGAGCAACCGGTTCATACCCGGTAGGTCATGGGTTCAAGTCCAATTCCCGCTACCATACGGCCCGTTGGTCAAGCGGTCAAGACACCGCCCTTTCACGGCGGTAACGGGGGTTCGATTCCCCCACGGGTCACCAAAACAAGAAAGCACCTTTAGGTGCTTTTTTGAATTTATAGGAAATTACTACATTTCGTGTAAGTTGTTCGCGCTGCAGAAACAGGCGAAATTCGGTGCGCCCGGTGGCGCTTTTTTGTTTTGCTGCGAAACTACGTTTGGGGGAATCGAACCCTGAGAGAGTTTTGCCGTAGAAAAAGCTGCCGGTGGCAGGTTTTTCAGGCAAAAGGTGCGAAGTTTTGCGAGTAGCAAAACGATGGGATTGACTCTGAAATGAATAAACCTCCCGTTTTCGGGAGGTTTATTCATATTCTTCGGTTTAACCAATGAAATAATGTTGGATCTCATTATCGATAGCGTATCTCTCGCCCTCGGTGCCGCTGTAGCATGCAAAGGTAATTTTGTAGGTATCAAATGCACCTTTCTTAATTTTGGTTACTGTTGCAGGGATGGTGATTTCAAGAAGTGAATCACAATGGAAGAATGCGCTTCCTTCGATCGTTTCTACACTTGAAGGTATGGTTACCGATGTTAACTTACTGCAATCGTAGAACATTGAAGAGCTTATGGTTTTTATTCCTTCGGGGATTACAATGCTTGTAAGGGAAGTGCACCAGTCAAATGCATTTGAACCTATGTGTGTGAGGCCCTCGGGGAGAATAACACTTGATAGTTTAAAGCAGGAAGCAAAGGCTCCGTTATTTATAGTTGTGACGCCTTTAGGTACATAAATCGACATTAATCCGCTTCCTGAAAAAGCATGTTCACCGATTGTTGTAACTTTTGAAGGAATATCGATATTTTGAAGTGAATCTGTACTGCTAAATGCATAATTTCCTATTTTAGTTATACTCTCGGGAAGAGTAACTTTTGTTAATTTATTACATCCGTAAAATGCGTTATTTCCGACAGAGGTAACACCATCCTCGATTATAACTTCGGTTATATCAAATCTGTGATAATCCCAAGGAGAGTTTGTGTATGCATACTCTTCGATATCCTCGTAATAGACATCAAAATCGTCGGAGTAATTATCCATATCGCCGCTTCCGCTGATGGTAAGGATACCGTCTTTCAAGTTCCAGGTTGTATTTCCTTGGACGGCAGGTTCTTCGGGCGGAATAGGATCAGGTTCTGTATCTTCTGTGTCGGGCGTAATTATATTTTCCGAGTTTTCGGTAATGTCAGGTATAGCATTATTGTGTATTATGTCAGAATTTGCAGCTGTATCAGTATTATCTGTTAAAAAATCTATGGAAGCATCATCGTTAATATCCTCTTCGGTTTTTTTATCTGAGGATATATTTTCTTCTTTTTGTTCGTCGGCATCGTTGTTTTTATTCAAAAGGGAAGGAAGCAATGCTCCGACAGCGATGCATATAGCTGCTATAAGTATAGTTAAGAGAATTATCAAGGGCTTTTTACTTGATTTCTTTTTATTTGTAAAGTCGGCTGATTTTGAAACAGCAGGCATTACAGAGCTTCTGTTTACCGCAACGGTTTCGTCGATCGAATCTTTTGGCTTATTTGGTACAGTAAAGGGTATAGCGCCATTCTTGCCGCAGGATCTCAAGGCATTTTTAAGCGCGGTTGGAGTTTTAAATCTCTTTGAAGGATCAAATGCACAGGCGCAAAGAATAATATTTGCAAGCTCGGGCGAAGCATTGCATGGTGCAGGAAGCGGCTCACCCGCCAGACGTCTGTCGTTTGCATTCTTTCTGTCGTTATATGTAAGTTCAGGAGCGTAAGGATCGGTAAATGGTGGGCGGTTGTTATTAAGCAGTGAGTAGAGTACAAGTCCGAGAGAATATATATCTACGGTCAAGTCATATCTTTTACCTTGGGCTACCTCAGGAGCCATAAAAGAGAATGTACCCTTCATAGATGCAGCCCCGGAGGTTTTTTCCAATTCCTTTGCGATGCCGAAATCGCCTAATCTGAAGTTTCCAAAATCATCTATAAATATATTAGCGGGCTTGATATCTCTGTGAATGATACTCTTTGACTCACATACCTCAAGAGCAGTGGCGATATCTATACCAATCTTGATTACTTCCTCCTCAGAGGGGGTATGCTCGTCAAGGTAGCTTTTAAAGGAGCGAAGAAGCTCCATACGAATAAAGATATTCCAACCAATGGTGTCCTTGTTCTCAGTTATAAGAAAATCCTCTACTGAAACTATATTAGGTGCACCCTTAAGAGTATTCATAACCTTGATTTCATTGATAAAATCGGTGGCAATGTTTTCAAAGTACTTTTTGGTTTCCTCGATGGTCATGCCCTCGGAACGAAGTGCATCGATCTCTGCGTTAGAGGAGGGAATTGAAATCATCTTGATTGCAGCACTTGCTGTAAAACCTTTGCTTGTTTTTTCGGCTTTAAAGACCTTGCCGTAAGAACCCTCACCAAGTACCTCTCCTATTTTCCAGTCATGCCATTCTTTTTTCAAAATGTCGATGCTCATTATTACCTCCGCAATCACCTGATTGATAATTAACTCTTATTATAGCAGATTTTGTCAATCATTGCAATAGGTTGTCATTAAAATGATCGTCAAAAAAATAACTTAAGCATAATCTATTGAAAAATATGTTGGATTATAGTATAATATATTAAATAACTATAAATTTACGAGGTGAAGCCGATGGCATTTACTTTCCGTGGTGGAATTCATGTTCCGGAACACAAGCACACCGCTTCAAAAGAAATAAAAAAAATGACAGAGCCGAAATCTGTTGCAATACCTTTGTCCCAACATATAGGCGCACCGTGTACGGCGACTGTAAAGGTAGGAGACTCTGTTGATAAATATCAGATCATAGGTAACGTGGAAAAGGGTCTGGGATGTCCCGTTCACGCCAGTATTTCCGGTAAGGTAACAGCGCTTGACATACGTCTTAACGCTATGGGTATGAACGTTACTCATGTTGTGATCGAAAACGATTTTGAAAATAGGATCTCCGCCGATATCAAGCCCTATGAAAAGTCCTTTGAAGAAATAACTGCTGATGATCTTATCGAGATAACAAAAAACGCAGGTATATCGGGTATGGGTGGTGCTACATTCCCGACTTACGCGAAGATTCAGTCTGCGTTGGGCAATGTAGACAGACTTATCATTAACTGTGCAGAATGCGAGCCATACATTACCGCAAACCACAGATTATTGCTTGAATCTCCCGATGATATTATCGGTGGAGTCAAGATATTATTAAAGGTATTCGGTCTTCGTGACGGTGATATAGCAATTGAAGACAATAAGCCCGATGCTATAGAGCTCATGAAAAAGAAATGTGCTGATTCTGATATTATCAACGTCAGAGTTATGAAGACCAAATACCCTCAGGGAGATGAAAGACAGCTTATATACGCTCTTACAGGAAGACAGATACCTGCGGGCAAGCTTCCTGCCGACGTTGGATGTGTTGTATTCAACGCTGAGACCTGCGCCGCGATCTACAGAGCGTTCGCTTACGGATACCCACTTACTTCAAGAATTGTAACCGTAGACGGCGACTGTATCAACGAGCCCTGTTCGGTGCTTGTGCCTATCGGTACGTCATACCGCGATCTTGCGGAGTTCTGCGGCGGGCTTAAGAGGGAAGTGCAGACCATAGTAAACGGAGGTCCCATGATGGGTGCGGCTCAGTGGGATATGGATGCTCCGGTTACCAAAGGAACATCCGCTGTGCTTTTCTTATCCGAAAAGAGCTATCCCGACGTCGTTGACGATTATAAGTGTATTCGCTGCGGCAGATGTGTAAGGGCTTGCCAGATGGGTCTTATGCCCAGCTATACAGCACTCTTTTCAAGAGAGAGAAAATATGATCTCTGCGAAAAGTACGACGTTATGAGCTGTGTTGAATGCGGTGCATGTACCTATGTATGCCCCGGTAGTGTTCCTATCACTCATCTTAACAGAGTTGCAAAATCTAAGATTAACGAAAAGAGAAAAAACGCTCAGGCAAAGGAGGTAAAGAAGAATGACAAATAAAGAAAATATGCTTCACGTTGCTTCTTCGCCTCATATTAAGCATGTTGACACGACCACAAGCATAATGTTTGACGTTATAGTAGCTTTAGTCCCGGCGCTTATATGGGCTGTGTACTCCTATGGCTTCAGAGCACTCACCTTAACGCTTATTTCGGTAGCTTCCTGCATAGTATTTGAGTATCTCTATCAAAAGCTTCTCAAAAAGCCTTTAACAGTACGAGATCTTTCTGCGGTGGTAACCGGTATTCTTATCGCGTTCAATCTGCCTGTTAGCGTTCCGCTTTGGGTACCTGTGATGGGATCATTCTTTGCTATAATCGTTGTAAAGCAGCTTTTTGGCGGCATTGGTAAAAACATTGTTAATCCCGCTCTTGCGGCAAGAGTATTTCTTTTTACAGCATGGCCCTCTAAGTTAAGCGGTTTTATGCATCCTTTTGAGGACAAGCTCTCTGCGTTTTCGGTAAGCTGTGGTGATATTACTGCTTCTGCTACACCTTTAGCCTCTTTAAAGACAGGTGTTTCTCCCGATAACGTAACACTCTTTGATATGTTTATGGGTAATACCTCGGGATGTATAGGTGAAGTATCCGCTATTCTTGTTATCATCGGCGGTGTATATCTTCTTATCAGACGTGTGATCACGTGGCATATTCCGGTTTCTTTTATCGGAACTGTTGCATTAATTACATATCTTTTCCCTCAGGTCGAGTCTGTTCAACCCTATGAATTTATGCTTGCAGAGCTTCTTTCCGGCGGACTTATGATCGGTGCAATATTCATGGCTACCGATTATGCTACCTCTCCCGTCACATCGGCAGGAAGATTGATATATGGTGTCGGATGTGGTCTTATAACGGTATTTATTCGCTATTTTGGAGGCTACAGCGAAGGCGTTTCGTTTGCAATACTTATAATGAACCTTCTTGTTTGGTACATTGATATGTTTACTAAGCCGAGAGTTTTCGGTAAGATAAAGGCAAAAAAGACGAAGGAGGCGGTATAAAATGAACTCCAACGTTAAATATTTTGTTCGTATCGCAGGTATGCTTTTCCTGATTTGTGCACTTACTGCTTTAATTATTGCAGGTGTAAATGCACTTACAAAGGATGCTATTGATGCTAATAATAAAGCTAAGCTCGATTCAACCATCGAGGATATATTTGAAAAGGGAGTTAATACCACGCTTCTCGATATTAAGGCGGAGGATGGTGTAACCGAGGTATTTGAGGTTAAAAGCGGCGACAAGCTTGTTGGTTATGCTGTGCATGTTTTGCCTGTCGGTTTCAAGGGTGAGATCGAAATGATGGTTGGATATAATACAGATCTCATCTGTAAGAGTGTACGTATTATTAATCAGTCGGAAACACCCGGTCTTGGTTCTAAGGTAACCGGGGATGATTTTCTCTCTCAGTTTGAGAAAAATGGTGAATTTACACCGATAGCAGGCGCTACCGTTTCCTCAAAAGCGGTATACAGCGGAGTACTTGCCGCAACTAAGACACTTGAAGGGGGTATAGAGAAATGAAAAATATAAATATTAAACAAATGTTTCTCGATGGTATTCTTTATAAGAATCCCGTACTCGTTCAACTTCTTGGTCTCTGCTCGGTGCTTGCTGTAACCACCTCGATATCCAACGGTATCGGTATGGGTGCTGCGGCTACTGTTGTTCTTATTTGCAGTAATCTTCTTATCTCCCTGCTTCGTAAGTACATACCCAAGCAGGTAAGAATTGCCGCTTATATTGTAATTATCTCAGGCTTTGTAACTGCTGTCGAGCTTCTTATAAAGGCATTTCTTCCCGCTCTTGATGCATCCCTTGGTGTATTTATTCCTCTTATAGTTGTAAACTGTATGATACTTGCAAGAGCGGAGGCATTTGCTTCCAAGAACAAGCCCTTGCCGTCAATTATTGACGGCTTGGCTATGGGTGTTGGTTATACTGTTGCTCTTGTGGCTATTTCCGCGGTAAGAGAGCTTCTCGGTGCCGGAACACTTATGGGGATTCATGTTTTGCCCGATTCCTATGAGCCTATGCTTATTGCTATATTACCTCCCGGAGGCTTTATTATACTTGGTTGTTTGATCGCCCTCACACAGAAGATAATTTCTTCCCGTGATGAAAAGTTAAAGTCGGTGGCTGAGAAAACAACCGCTGAGATCGAAGAAAAGGAGGCAGAAGTAAATGTTGGCTGATATATTTGTTTTAATGCTTTCTGCCGTACTTATTGAGAATTTTATTTTCTCGCGTTTTATGGGATGCTGTCCCTTCCTTGGTGTATCAGAAAAGCCTGATACAGCCCTTGGTATGGGATGTGCCGTTATATTTGTTATGACACTTGCAAGTGCCGCTTGTAATGTTGTATATAACTTTATATTGGTGCCCTTTGGACTTGAATATCTATATACTATTGCCTTCATTCTCGTAATAGCGGCGTTGGTTCAGTTTATAGAAATGTTTCTTCGTAAAGCTGTTCCGAGTCTCTATAATGCGCTTGGTATCTATCTTCCCCTTATAACCACAAACTGTGCGGTTCTCGGTGCCGTAATCCTTAATATGCAAAAGTATTCTGATATGGCACGAGGTGACAGCTTTATATTCTCTGTTCTCTTCGGATTCTTTGCTGCAGTTGGTTTTACTCTTGCAATCGTTATATTTGCAGGTGTTCGTGCGAGAATGGAATATGGTGATCCTCCAAAGGCATTCAAAGGTATGCCTATCGCTCTTGTAGCGGCAGGCTTGATAGCAATGGCATTCTCCGGCTTTTCCGGAACAACAATAGGGTAGGGAGGACTTAGATATGGAAATTTTATGGGCAGTCATCTGGTTTGCTGCTTTAGGTCTGGTTCTCGGTCTTATTCTTGCAATCGCATCTAAGGTTTTTGCTGTTAAGGTGGATGAAAGGGTGGAGCAGATCTGCGATATACTTCCCGGTGCAAACTGCGGGGGATGTGGATATTCGGGATGTGCTGCATTAGCGCAGGCTATAGTAGACGGCAAAGCAGAACCAACAGCATGTAATGCAGCAGAGGATTCTGTGGTCGGTCAGGTTGCAGCTATAATGGGTGTCAAGGCAGGTGATCGTGTCAGAATGAGAGCACAGGTAATGTGTTCGGGTACACATGATCTGGCCGGAAAGAAATACGTTTACGACGGTGCCAAGGACTGTATTGCGGCGGCTCGTCTCGGTGGAGGAGACAAGATATGTCCAAATGGTTGCATTGGCCTTGGTACGTGTGCTGATGTATGTAAGTTTGATGCTATTCATGTGGAGAACGGTGTTGCGGCTGTTGATTATAAGAAGTGTACAGGTTGTGGCATGTGTGTTAATTCTTGTCCTAAAAACGTAATTAAGCTTATTCCTTATGATGCCAAGCACTGGGTCGGATGCCGTTCGGTCGATAAGGGGCCTATTGTACGCAAATACTGTGATGTAGGATGCATCGGCTGCAGACTCTGTGAAAAAAACTGTGAAACCGGTGCTATTAAGATAGACGGTTTTATTGCTTCTATAGATTATGATAAATGTAACGGATGCGATAAATGTGTTGAGGTATGTCCGAGAAAGATTATCTGGTCGTCAACAGCTCAGGAAAACGGTCTGATTATTAAAAGAATGTAATTAAAGCGGGTACGTTTTGTACCCGCTTTTGTTCATAAAAAGTTAATAAAGAAATTTGAAATATCTATTGCAAAGTGTATTGAATTATGCTATAATACCAAAGTACGAAAAACGTACTACATATAGGGGTATAGCTCAGTTGGTAGAGCAGCGGTCTCCAAAACCGCGTGTCCAGAGTTCGAGTCTTTGTGCCCCTGCCAGAAAAGCGTTTGCATTTAGCAAACGCTTTTTTCAATATTAAAAAAGCAAGTCGTTAGACTTGCTTTTAATTATTATCTCTCTATTTTGAAAATCCTGTCTTTTATTGATCCAAAGATGAATTTAGGAAGCTTCATCATTCTGCCTATACGCTTAGGCTCCTTGCATAGACGGTAGAACCACTCAAGATTGAGCTTGATGAATATCTTAGGTGCTCTCTGTATTGTACCGGAAAGTACATCAAAGCTTCCGCCAAATCCACCCATCAGCTTAATATTAAGATCTTTTCTGTGCTTTTCCATCCATTGCTCCTGCTTTGGAACACCGAGACATACGAAAACGATATCTGCGCCCGAAGCATTAATTTTTTCAATTATCTCTTCATCGCTCTTGAAATATCCGTCGTTTGTACCGGCTATAAGCATATCCGGATATTTTTCAAGGAGCTTCTCGGCTGCTTTGTCAGGGATACCGGGCTTACCTCCAAGGAAGAATATTTTAGCATTCATTTCTCCTGAGATACGTGCAAGATTTTCGCAGAGCTCAATACCTGCTACCTTACATTTTAATTTCTTTTTCAGTATTTTGGACGCAAGCACTACTCCTGCACCGTCGGGAATGATAAGATCAGCACCGTTAACAGTCTTTTTTACCTTTTCGTCCTCAACACAGAGCTGTGTGATCTCTGCATTGGGTGTATGTATGATTTTGGCGCCGCTGTCATCTCTTAAAAAACACTTGCATATTTCAACGGCCTCGTCCATTGTAACATTATCAAAATTTACGCCTCTGATTGATATCTTTTCCATTGTTACCTCTGAAATAATGTATTTTAAATATTATATCAATTAAATATTAACAAATCAAGGATTGCATCAGTACATATAAGTTATAAGTTCTTCTGTGCTTTTCCTTTTTTTATTTCTAAGCTTATCATCGGGGGATGCATAGCCTAAGGCTACTATAAGATGTGCCTTTTTATCAGTATTCAACAGATGTCTGATCTTTTTCTCGTCAATCCATCCGAGTATACATGTCGAAAGCCCTTCCTCGTGCGCAGCACATACAATATGTGTACACAATATACCGATGTCGATGGAACGGTAATCTATATCCTTTATTTTTGAACCGAGTGCCGCAGTTTTGTTATATGAATCCTCTGTAATAACTATCATAACGGGAACGTCCTTGGTGAATCCGTTTAAGCCCATGCTTACGGTTGCTTTCGCTGCTTCCTTGGCCATTTCACCTTTCAAAACTGATATATGATAGGGTTGTGCGTTGCATGCGGAGGGTGCGAGTCTTGCAATCTCTAATATTTTTTCAATCTTTTCCTGCTCTACGTCTCTGTCGGGATCAAAGTTGCGGCATGACTGACGTTCCAGAGCTATCTGTTTGAAATCCATAATTATCTCCTTGTTTTAATATAATTGTGCCAGGTATACAGAGCCGTCCATCATGCTGTCATATATTCCTTTTTTAAATTCACTACCGTTAGAATCAATATAGGAGATGGCGTAATGGGGGAGTATCTCACCGAAGCTCACAGTAATTTTAAGCATATCATCTTTTTTGAATTCTTCTTTTGAATATATTATTTCTTCATCGAACACAGCTGTACCGTTATCGGTTATTGTACCTTCATTCAGCTTGATGATTTTAAGGTCAGTTACGTTTTCGTAAGCTGTAAGTATAAGAGAGTTAGAGTATTCGCCGGTGTAAGCTTCAAAAAACTCAATATCGTCGGTGTCGCAGAATGTATATTTCTCGTATTGAACACGAACGTTATCAGTATTGTTTAATGAACTTTCGTAGTACGTAAAAGGGAAGAAATCGATGGATATTAACTTGGAACCCATAAGCTCTGTAAAGCTCTGATATTCTTCTGAAGTTATTTCGACCGTATCTTCAGCGCTTTGATCAAATTCACCTGTTGGATTACTGAAATAATATACGTTTTCTGTATCATCTTCCTTGATATCTGTAAAATAGCATTCCACATATTCAAGTTTGGATGAGTTTTGCGGTAGAGTTATAAGCTCTACGCTACTAAATAATGCACCGGAAAAGCCCTCGGTATATATTTTATTGTCATTTGTGATATAGAATCTATATCTCGACCAACTCTCAAATACAAATTGCGGTTCGCCGTCAACCAGCGTATAGAGAGCAAGTATCTGTGATGATGTATCGGCTTGATAAACGTAGGTTTCGCCAAAGAGAAGCTCAGGGATAGCATCACCGTTAATATCCTTGATAGAAAAACCAAGCGCTTCCTCGGGGTAGTCATGATTTCTCATCGATTCCGCTATTCCCGTCATGCCCTCGGGAACATCTGTATCATTATCGATACCGGATTTTACGTATTCGTGGTATTCTGTTATAATGTCTTTATAGATTTCCTTGTAATCAGGCGAAGCGTTATTCTCGCTTGACGTTGTATCGTGTATTTCTTTGTCTAATGACTCTGTAACGTCTTTTTGTTCATTTTTATCGGTGTTTACGGTAATCGAAGAAGCACATGAAGATAGCAAAAGCGCCGAAAGAAGCAAAGCTATAAACAATCTGATTTTCATAGATACCTCCATTTGGTAGTTTATATGTATATAATATCAAATTATACAGAAAAGTCAATAATTTAACAGTAAAACATATTGAAATATAAAAATTATATGATAAAATATAGATATAAAAGATACTTGGAGGAAATATGAATTCGGACAGCAATAAATTTTCAAAAAAACTCTTAATTTTTATTGTAACGGCAATAACTATATACATATTAGGTAATCATTTCAGCTTTATAGCAGGGGTAATAAGCTATATATGGAAACTCATTATGCCCCTTGTTGTCGGTGTTGTGTTTGCTATGATACTAAACGTTCCTATGAGCTTCTTTGAAAGACATTTATTTAAAAAGAACAAGAAAAAATATATTCCCAAACTTAGAAGGGTACTTTCTTTTGTAATTTCTGTGGTAATAATTCTCGGGATACTCTGCGGAATAGTTATTCTTGTAGCACCTCAGCTTTATGAGGCAGCAGGGATAATAATAGAAGATATTTCCGACTACATTAAGGATTGGGCAGAGAAGGAGAAATCTTTGCAAAAGGAAAATATGAAGGTGTTCGGAATATTCAACGTAGATTGGAACAGCGTAGGTAATGCCTTTGACAGCTTTGTACGAAACAGCGGATTGGATATTGTAAGCGGTGCCGTTGAGCGTGTAGGCGGATTTATTTTCAGCGTTGTCGACATCTTTATTGCCGTAGTTATTGCCGTATATATTCTTTTTTCGAAGGAAAGTCTTAAATATAATACAAATCGTGTGCTTTCGGCATGGTTGCCTGATAAGGCTTATAAACCGTTGGTTCATGTTTCGCAAACCTTTTCGGGTATATTCAAAAACTTCGTGGCGGGACAAACTATTGAAGCCTTTATACTCGGTGCTCTTTGTATGCTCGGTATGCTTCTTCTTCGCTTACCGTACTCTCTTACGGTTGGTGTGCTTGTAGGTGTGACTGCGTATATTCCCGTTATAGGTGCGCTCTTCGGCGCCTTTGTCGGTGCATTTATGATATTTGCCGTATCACCGGTTAAAGCTCTTGTGTTTATGATATTTCTTATCTTACTTCAACAATTTGAGGGAAATTTCATTTATCCTAAGTTAATGGGTTCTCGTATCAATCTTCCTGCAATATGGGTACTTCTTGCAGTAACTGTAGGTGGAACAGTATACGGTGCTGTTGGAATGCTTATAGCGGTTCCGATCGCATCAACTCTCTACGTACTCTTTAAGGAAGCAACTGTAAAAAGAGAAGAAGCAAAAATAAAAGAAGCGGAAATTAATGAAGAAACGGAGTAATGATCTCCGTTTCTTTTACTATAGGTAAAATTCAAATTACAGATATAAACTTTTGTGTGATATGATTTTTACAGTGAACAATTAAATATCTCCTTACTGCAAGAGAATGAGAATTAAATGTGTCAAAAATATTGACATATTGTAATTTCGGTGATATAATACTTTTATCTTTTATTTAAATGCTTTGACGAAGACGGCAGGGTAAAGAATATTTCAGAGAGCCGATGTATGGTGCGAATCGGTATAGACTATCCCATGCTTATCACTTCCGAGCTGATGCTGTGAAATTTACTTTTATTAGAGTAATGGCTTCCGTAGATACCGCGTTAAGGTATAGGGATTGTCAGATCCCCTAAGAGGCAGTCACTGACTGCAATTTGAGTGGTACCGCGAGTGTATAACACCCGTCTCAAAGCAGTATTGGCTTTGAGATTTTTTGTTTATATACAAAATTTCTCTATGAGCCGAAATATCTTTATATTGGTAAGGAGAAATATTATGCTTTCACTTGATAAGATCTTCAACGCGCAGACTGTGTTGCGCGATATTGTACGACCTACTAACGTAGTTCGCGCTCACGGAATTGCAGAGCATTGTAAGCTCTATCTTAAGCCCGAATGCCTTCAGAATACCGGTTCCTTTAAGGTAAGAGGATCTGCATATAAGATCGCTATGCTTTCGGAGGAGGAAAAGGCGAAGGGTGTTGTAGCTTGCTCTGCGGGTAACCATGCTCAGGGCGTTGCTCTTGCTGCATCCAAGAATGGAATCAAATCGGTTATATGTCTTCCCGACAGCGCTCCTATCTCAAAGGTAGAAGCAACCAAGGGATTCGGTGCCGAGGTTTGTCTTGTAAACGGATGCTACGATGATGCATACAATAAGGCTCTTGAGCTTCGTGACAGCGAAGGATATACTTTCGTGCATCCCTTTGATGATGAAAATGTTATAGCAGGCCAAGGAACTATTGCTCTTGAAATAATGAATGAGCTTGACGATATCGATGCGATTATCTGTGCGATAGGCGGCGGTGGTCTTATTTCAGGTATTGCTTATACCATCAAGCAGATACGTCCCTCTATAAAGGTTTACGGTGTACAGGTTGCCGGTGCCCCCAGTATGTATAATTCTATCAAGGCAGGCGAAATTCAGTGTCTTGCCGGCGTTTCCACAATCGCTGACGGTATCGCTGTAAAAAAGCCCGGAGATAACACCTTTGACCTTATCAGCAAGTACGTTGATGATATCGCTCTTGTGACCGATGACGAGGTATGCTCGGCTATTCTCGCACTTATCGAAAAACAAAAGATGGTTGCTGAGGGAGCGGGTGCTGCAGCAGTTGCTGCGGCTATGTTTGAAAAGTTCCCCATAAAGGGAAAAAAGGTTGTTTCTGTCGTTTCGGGTGGTAACATTGACGTTACAAGTCTTTCAAGAGTTATCGATCGCGGTCTTATGAAAGCAGGCAGAAAGAGCAAGCTTATTATCGAGCTTATCGATAAGCCCGGTCAGCTGGTTGATGTTTCACGCATTATTGCGGAATGCGGAGGTAATGTTACAGGCGTTCTTCATGAAAGAGGAGAGACTACAAGTATCAACGGCTGTTATTTACGTATCGAAATGGAAACAAGAGATCACGAGCACGTGCAGTATATCACAAAAACTCTGCGTGATGCGGGCTTTAAAATTATTGAAGGTATTTAATTTAAGGAGATAATCATGAGTAAAGTTGTTCACACCCCTAATGCACCTGAAGCGATCGGACCCTACAGCCAGGCGATGGTAGTTGGTAATCTTGTTTTTACATCAGGTCAGATAGCTATAAATCCCATGACCTCTCAGGTAGAGGCTGTTACTATCGAGGAGCAAACAGAACAGGTATGTAAGAACCTTAGTGCTGTTCTTGAAGCGGCAGGAACTTCGATAGATAAGGCTGTTAAGACTACCTGCTTTCTTGCAGATATGGCTGATTTTGCAGCGTTTAACGGTATTTACGGTAAGTATTTTACCTCAAAGCCTGCGCGTTCCTGTGTAGCTGCAAAAGCACTACCTAAGGGAGTGCTTGTCGAGGTCGAGGTTATAGCTGAACTTTAATGAATGTATTCGCACAAGCGTTTACATAAATATTATTCCTTTTAAGGAGGACAAATTTATGAAGAAAATTATAGCGATAGCATTATTTGTGTCCATGCTTCTTTGCACTACCGGTTGTTCTTTGGATATTAAACTCGGTGAAAAAGAGGATAATAAAGAAGAAACTAAGGTTGAAGAAAAGGACAACGACAACAAGGAAGATGCGTCTGTCAAAGATGGAGATAAAGAAAACTCCGATCCCGCAAAGGAAACTGCTGTAGACGAGACAAAGCCTTCGGACGAAAAGGATGATCCGATGTTTGATTTAGATATCAAGGATAATTTTGGTCTGGAGCTTCCCGATGACTTCGAGCTTCCCGAAATTCCCGATATGGATCTTGATATTGAAGACTTTGAAAGCGTAGTACCTGAGTCTATTGTTGAAGAATATCCTGAGCTTCAGTATTTTGTAAATCCCGATGATTATGCCGTACTTGCCGCACTTGGCGAGGATGCCATAGAGGAGCTTGTAGCTTATAAGGATACTCTTGTTACAAGTATCAAGACAACAGCACAGCTCTTTGATATTGACGTAAACGTTGATGAAAAGACGGGCGTTGTTACCTTCAATGCTGATATTCTCTTCGATTTCGACAAATCAGATCTTAAGGATGATGCAAAAACACAGCTTAAAAAGTTTATTAACGTATATTCCAAGGTTATCATCGATACCGGATACCATGAGTATATTTCCGATATCATGATAGAAGGTCATACCGACAGTAACGGTGGCGACAAGATCAATATTCCTCTTTCTCTTGAAAGAGCTAATGCTGTAAAGGACTATATCGTTTCTGATGAATGCGGACTTACAGATACACAGATCGATATTATAGAGGACAGCGTTGAGACAGTTGGTTGTGCAAGCCAGAGACCTGTTCTTGATGAAAACGGAAACGAGGACGCAGCGGCATCCCGTCGTGTAACCTTCAGATTTGTGTTTGATCTTGAAGAGATGATAGAAGAAGCAACAAAATAATACAATAATTTAAGGACCTCTTATGAGGTCCTTGTTATTTTGTGGTTGAAATAATAATTGAAATACCTTTTTCACTTGAAATGTTGTATTCATTAAGTCCTGCAGGGATATAATAGCTGTCGCCCTTTATTATAGGCTCTCCCAATATATTACCTTCTCCTTCAAGACAGAGAATATGGCTGAATTTATCGTTAGTAAGGTTCATTTCGCCTGTGAAATCATATTTGTCTACTGTGAAAAATTTGCAGTTTGCAAGATTACTGTCACTTGTTTTTCCGAGTGAATAACGTTCACGGTTTATATCTTCCTCGGTGATATCCTTTATCGTATCAAGTGATTCTGTTACATGAAGCTCACGAAGTGTACCGTCTGCCTGGGGACGGTTGTAGTCATATAATCTATAGGTTATGTCACTGTTTTCCTGTATCTCGGCAATGACTATACCCTTGCATATAGCGTGGGTAAGGCCGCTTGGGATGAAATAAACTTCTCCTGCCTTGACATTTACATAATTCATGTGCTCTTCAAGAGTGCCGGCTTCTATAGCGGTCTTTATCAGATCTCTGTCATAGCTTTTGTTGAGTCCGTATACAAGCTTTGCGTCTTCTGCGGCCTCAACTATATACCACATCTCGGTCTTTTCGGGATGAACCTGAACTGAGAGAGAATCATTGGCATCAAGAAATTTTACAAGGAGGGGAAAGCCCTCATTTATACCGAGGTATTCCTTTAAAGTCATACCGGTATATTCACCGTTTGAAATGATACAGTTTTCTTTTTCACGTACAGAGAGCTCCCAAGTTTCTCCGAGATCATCTCCGGGAAAATCCTTTCCGTATTTATCACGAAGTGTCGTTCCACCCCATACAACACCCTTTTTATATGGACTAAGCTTAAGAGGATATAAATTCATTTATAAAATTTTCCTTTCAAATTCTGAATAAATTTATTATAACAGAAAATAATAAGATTGTAAATATCCAAAAAGGAGATTTTAAAAATGTCAAAGAAAACAAACAATTCAACAAACAATGCTAATGACAATATGAATTACACCAATAATAACATTAACGGTAATTCTGATAAAGCATGCAACAAGGCTGATAATAAGGCAAATAATAAAGCTTCAAATAAGAAGAACGCAAACGATTGTAAGTGAATATAAAGAAAACAGCCACAGCCGTTGGCTGTTTTCTTTGTTGGTGGTATATTTTAATACAAGCAGTCATAGAATTCAATAAGAGTAAATGAAAACGAGGTTAAGCTATGACAAATACAAGCATATACGAGGATATCCGAAACCGTACGGGTGGAGATATTTATATTGGTGTAGTAGGTCCTGTAAGAACGGGTAAATCTACGTTTATCAAAAGATTTATGGAATCGTTGGTATTGCCAAATATTGAAAACGAGCATTCACGAATGAGAGCAAACGATGAGATGCCTCAGAGTGCAGGCGGAAAAACAGTTATGACAACCGAGCCAAAGTTTGTTCCTGAAGATGCAGTTGACATTACTATTGCAGATAACGTATCGCTCTCAGTCAAAATGGTTGATTGCGTCGGTTATATCGTTCCTGAGGCAATAGGTCATATCGAAGATGGCAAGGAACGTCTTGTTAATACGCCTTGGTCATCGGAGCCCATACCCTTTACAAGAGCGGCGGAGATGGGCACAAAGAAGGTCATCTGCGATCATTCTACCATTGGTATGGTTATAACTACGGATGGCAGCATTGGTGAAATACCCCGAGCAGCTTATATCGAGGCTGAAGAAAGGGTTATATCGGAGCTTAAAGAGATTAACAAGCCTTTTGCTATAATTCTTAATTCAGCAAATCCCGAAAGGGAAGAGAGCATAACTCTTGCAAGGGAACTTGAGGAAAAGTACAGAGCCCCCGTTGCACTTGTTAACTGTATGCGTCTTGACTGTGAGGATATTGAAGGTATTATCGGGATGATACTTAATGAATTCCCGTTAAATGAGATATGTATCGATATACCTAAATGGGTAAGCGCTCTGAACAGAGATCATGAACTTGTGAAAAGAATTGATCATTCCTTACTTGAATGTGCTGGAAACATAGAAAAAACTTGTGATATTAAATATTGCTTTGAAGCTTTATGTGACGGTGATATTTTTTCTGCAATAAATATATCATCAATAGATCTCGGTTGCGGCAAAGCTGTTGTACGCTTTGAGCTTAGGGAGGATCTCTATTATAAAATACTCAGCAGTATGACAGGTCTTGATATAACCGATGAAGAAGAAATGATAACCACCATGATAGAATTAGCCTCGGTAAAGGGTAAGTTTGATAAGCTGTCAAAAGCTCTTGATGATGTCGAGGAAAACGGTTACGGTATTGTTACACCGGATATTGAAGATCTAAATTTCGAGGAACCTGAGATAATCAAACAGCCGAACGGCTATGGTGTCAAACTAAGAGCTAATGCGCCTTCGTTACATATAATTAAAGCTAATATCGAAACTGAGATCAATCCCACGGTCGGAACAGAACAGCAATCTGAGGAACTAATAAAATATCTGCTTAATGAATATGAGGAGGATCCTCGCAAGATATGGGAGTCGAATATATTTGGAAAATCTATGTATGAGCTTATAAGCGAGGGCCTTAATTCTAAGCTTGAAAATATGCCGGAGGATGCAAGAGTTAAACTGTCGGACACTCTTGAACGGATAATCAATGAGGGCAGCGGCGGCCTTATATGTATAATATTATAATAAGAAGTATCCCCCTAATTGGGGGATACTTCTCCTATATATTCAAGATTTTCTTTTGATACTGTAAAGTAGCACTCTGACCACTTATCTGATGATGTATATGACGCAACAACTATATAGCAATCATCGTTAAGATTATCTATTGGGTCAAGAAATTCGGCAACGCTTTTTATATCATCGGTGTTTTCAAAGTAGTAATATAATTCTGTTTGATCTTCGTTATATATCGTAAGCTCTAAATAGTCGATATCCGCTATACCGTTACCGTTTAGAATGACATCGGAACTCTTTTTATCCGCAGTAAGCTCAATATATTTATATATAGTATCCTTCAACTCTGTGTTAATAGGCAACATGATCGAATAATGTTCAGAGTCCAACATGGTTGAAACATATATTTCTTCCTTGCCGATGTAAGCCCCCTTGGTATAATTAACAATCGAATACCAAGTGTCGAAATCCAGCTCTGCTATCTCTTCACGGAGTGTATTATATATCTCTTCGCATTTCTTTTCGCTTATATCACCGGTTGAATAAACACTTGTAAAGCTTTCACCAATCTCCGGGAGCTCCTTGTACATCTTTTTATATTCATTATTATTGCTTAATCCGTCTATAAGAGCTTCATAGTCGGATGCATTGAATCGTATATTTCTCTTTCGCTCGACACCGTTTACGGAGATGACTACTGTTTTTGAGGACATAAATGGATAATCGTATTTTTCGTTGTATTCGACCTCATAGTATAAGCCGTTTTTCAGGGTATCGATATCGTAAGAGAGGGAAGAGCTAACGATTTCTTTAAGCTTTTTATCTTTAAGCTTAATCTTTTCCGCCTTGCTGTTCAGATAATATGAGATATCATCTCCCATATAACCGTCATCGTTGGTAAGACGTATATAGTCTATCTCTTCAGGCGTGGGGGTGAAACACATATTTAGTGTATAAATTCCGTAAAGTGAGGCGAAGACGACAACATTAATTAATAATACTACAGTAAGCCCCGGTATCGCCTTTATCATCATTTTCGGTTTTTTCGTCATGAAAAGCTCCACACCGAAATATACAAGCAGTGCTATGGTATATATGGTGCATATCATGAATACATCATTCACGTCAGCACTAGTGCTTTTATCCAAGAATAAATTCAGAACAAAAATCGTTCCGAATATGCTTGCTACCGCACCGCAAAGCATTCTGAATGCAATTCTAAGTTTTTCGCTTTGTAAATGATAGGAGGCAGATTCACTCTTCCTGTTTTCAAAGAGCTTTATTGCAGGTAATATAAGAACGATTGCTAATATAAGGGTATATATATTGTTTCCGAATGAGCTGAATAAGTCGGTACCGTAATCTGTTACCGGAAAATTAAACCCGCAGGGAAGAATATTGTAAATTACATATTCGCCGGTAAGGATCGGGAGTGCGTTGTGTATGGTAGTCGTGAACGCTACAAGTATAATGACCGGTAAAATAAGAAATATTCCTGAAAGTACAACATTTGTAAATACAGTACCCGTCAATACCATAGCTATTGATACAACAACTGCTGAATACAGAGAGGAAGCTAAAATACCAAGGGTAGATATAAGAACCTCTGCGACGTTCAGTTTAAAATATTCATTGAATATAAGGTGCATCACCATACCTGTCGCAGCGGTAATTACAGTGATCAAAACTATCCATGTGCAGGCTGCCGCCATTAAGCTGAAATACATGTTTCTTCTTTTTATCGGCAATGAATGATAGAAGTCAGATGAATTCCGCTTGTTCATAAAGTTAAAAAGAAGGTATACAAGGAAAGGAGCAAATAAGTACGGGACTGCCATTAACTGAGGAGCTACATCCATAAATCCCGCTATGCTCTTCGTAGGATGTGAATTTAATACTGTAGAGATAGGTACCTGTATGCTGATATATACGCAAAAGATTATTGCAAATATACTTACTAATTTAGTTTGCTTTATTGCATCTCTGTAAAGAGATCGTGATATATTTATTATTTTCATAATTACGCCTCCGTAAAGGGATTTTCAAAGCTGTAGCCGAGAGCTTCCATTTCATAAGTGAATATCTCCTCAAGGGAGAGGGGAAGTGCTTCGATGAGCAGTGGTTGAAACATAGCCAGCTTATGCATTATCTCATCCTTTTCTCCCTTGACGATCATGTTGGATACAGAACCAACCTTGTTGAATTTAATGATGGAAATATCCTTGAATCGCGAGATATCGTAATCATCGGCAAAGGCGATCTGTATCTTGAATTGCTTTGTTTTAAGGTTTTCCACATCGCTTTCAAGTACAAGGCCGCCCTTATGAAGAAGCGCTAACTGATCACATGTGTCCTCAAGCTCACGTAGTGAATGGGATGTGATTATAGCGGTTGCCTTTCTTTCGATAACATCATTGCAGATAACACTTTTTACGTGATTTCTCATAACAGGATCAAGACCGTCAAAGGTTTCGTCAAAAAAGATATATTTCGGTCTTGCGGCAAGGGCGAGTATCGTGCTTGCCTGACGACGCATGCCCTTTGAAAAGGAATTAATATTTTTTTCTGTATCGAGACAGAAATTTCTTGCAAGGTCAGTATAAGTTTTACGGTCAAAATCGGGATATACTGCCTCATAGAGAGATGCCATTCTGTCCATAGATGCACCGTGAAGATAGAATACGTCGTCGGGTACAAAAGCGATCTTTGCTTTTGCCGCAGGATTATCCCAAACAGCCTCTTCATCTATCTCAACCTTGCCTTCACAGGGTTTATAAACACCTGATAATATTCGTAAAAATGTCGATTTACCGGCGCCGTTTGAACCGACCATACCGTATATACATCCCTCGGGAATATTACAGCTTAAATCGTTTAACGCCGTGAAGCCTTCAAATTTCATCGTTACTTTTTCAGTTCTGATCATTAGTTTTGCCTCCCTTATAGATCTTTTCGATCAGATCAATGATCTCCTCTTTTTTGATACCTGCATACATAAGTTCGCTGATTTGAGAATCTAATTCTACGAGCTTTTTTCTTTTTGATGAGTTAACTATTTCATGAGCGTTTTCTGTGATAAAACATCCTTTACCCGGAACAGAAAATATAAGTCCTCTCGTATCAAGCTCGGAAAAAGCCTTTTGTATAGTGTTAGGGTTGACAGAAAGCATTACCGATAGATTGCGTACCGAGGGTATCTTATCTCCCGGGTTCAATATACCTTTTGAAATAAAATCTTCTGTTTGCTTTATAATTTGCTCATATACAGGTGTTCTCGACAGTATGTCTAACGAATACATTTATACCTCCATAAGTGTACTATGTACGATAGTACACGTAGTATAACATAATATATCAGAAATGTCAATAGGAAAAATAAAATCCGGGACTAAATATCAGTCCCGGATCAAAAACTTTTTCCTTGTGGCTTCTCCGCCTCTCAG
>SVTI01000006.1 GCA_015063855.1 Oscillospiraceae bacterium | reverse complement strand
AAGGAATGTACCGCCGGGCTTAACGTCCTGAACGATATCGTAACCCTTAACCATATAGGAAGGATTGTGGCAAGCTACGAAGTTTGCCTTTGTAATATAGTAAGGAGACTTGATGGGCTTATCACCGAAACGAAGGTGAGAAATTGTTACACCACCGGTCTTCTTGGAGTCATACTGGAAGTATGCCTGAGCATATTTATCGGTCTTATCGCCGATGATCTTGATGGAGTTCTTGTTTGCACCAACGGTACCGTCACCGCCCAGACCCCAGAACTTACAGCTGATAGTGCTTTCATTAGCAGTATCGGGGCAATCATGCTCGGGAAGTGAGAGCTCGGTAACGTCGTCTACGATGCCGATAGTGAAATTGTTCTTAGGTGCATCAAGATCAAGATTTTCAAATACAGCAAAGATGCTGGAGGGGGGAGTATCCTTAGAGCCGAGACCGTAACGACCGCCAACTACCTTCTTGCAAACACCGGAGGTAGCAAGGGATGTAACAACATCAAGGTAAAGGGGCTCACCGAGAGAGCCGGGTTCCTTGGTTCTGTCAAGAACTGCAATCTTTTTAACTGTTTCGGGAAGTGCCTCGACAAACTTGGAAGCAACGAAGGGTCTGTAAAGTCTAACCTTAACGAGACCAACCTTCTCACCCTTAGCTATCATGTAGTCGATAACCTCTTCTGCAACGTCACAGATAGAGCCCATCGCTACGATAACCTTCTCTGCATCGGGAGCACCGTAGTAGTTGAAGAGCTTGTAATCGGTACCGATCTTATCGTTAACCTTGCCCATGTATTCCTCAACGATTGCGGGGAATGCATCGTAGAACTTGTTACAAGCTTCTCTGTGCTGGAAGAAGATATCGCCGTTTTCTGCTGAACCGCGGAGTACAGGATGCTCGGGGTTAAGAGATCTCTTTCTGAATGCAGCGATGGCGTCCTTATCAACCATATCTGCGAGATCTTCATAATCCCATGCCTCGATCTTCTGAATCTCGTGAGAGGTACGGAAACCGTCAAAGAAATTAAGAACGGGAACTCTGCCCTTAATGGTGGAGAGATGAGCAACCGCACCGAGGTCCATAACCTCCTGAGGATTGGAGCAAGCCATCATTGCAAAACCTGTCTGACGACAAGCGTAAACGTCAGAATGGTCACCGAAGATATTAAGCGCATGAGATGCTACACAACGAGCGGAAACGTGGATAACGCAAGGGAGTAATTCGCCTGCGATCTTATACATATTCGGGATCATCAAAAGAAGACCCTGAGAAGCGGTAAATGTGGTTGTAAGAGCACCTGCAGCAAGAGAGCCATGTACGGTACCTGCCGCACCTGCCTCAGACTGCATCTCCATAACCTTTACTTCATCACCGAAAATATTCTTGAGTCCTGTAGCAGACCAAGAGTCGGTAAGCTCCGCCATAACACTGGACGGAGTAATGGGGTAAATACTTGCAACCTCAGTAAACGCATAGCTTACGTGAGCCGCAGCGGTATTACCGTCCATGGAAATCATTTTTCTTGCCATGTTTATTCCTCCTAAAAATGTATCTGTTTATAAAATTTCACAATTAAACTGATAAAATTTCACACTAACTATCATTATAGCACTATTTTTTCACTTTGTAAACGGGTAAATATAAACAAATTTTCCGAACACACTATATTTTTTACATTTTTGTAATATAAAAAATCGAAAATATGATATTATATTACTATACTTTCACTTTTGGAGATAATAATGCATAAATTACCCGAAAATTTCAAATACAGACGAAAAGCCGTAATACTTATGGCGGCTATACTTTTTGTACTTCATTTAATGTACATCCCCTTCATGCTGATCTACGGATATATTGAAGGTGATATTGCCTATTCAGGGATCATAGGCTTTCTCGGTGTAACTCTTACGGTTATTTCGGTGCTGACCAAGTATTTTCTCTACGGAGTTCTTCTTACGGTATACGAGCATTATTCCTCACGTCAGAGCATGCCCTTTACCGTAGTCGCTTCGGCTTCACTCCTTATAACGAGAATAGCGGAAATTATAAGCTATTCGGTAACCAATGCTCCGGTAAGTCAGGACGAAGCAAAAAGCTTCATATACACCACTCTTATCAGCTTTGCCATAGACGTAGCGGTGCTTCTTATACTTTTCTTTGCCGCTAAATCGCTTACTCCCCGAAAACTCTCTGTATTTACGGTATTGGCATTGATAGTGTGTGCAGTTCCCCTTATAACAGACCTTTTAAACGAGTTTCTCACCTTCAGAGTGATCATGAACGATTATTCCTATTCAAATACGACCATGACAGGTGCAGAAGTGCTTGCCGCCGTATGGGGCTTCGCTCAGCATTTTGTTAAGGCATTTGCAGGCTTCTTCATACTATTCTTTGTCAACAGTGCAATGACAAGGTCACAAAAAACTAAAACAAAAAAAGATAATTAACATCATATCTATTGTCAAAAAACAAAATATAGTGTATAATAAAGATATCCTGAACCAAGGAGGTTGATTTCTAATGAAAAAAACAGCAGTTATTATCGTGGTGGCAGCGCTTGCAGTTGCTGTCGTAGCCGTTGCAAGTAATAAAAAAGATGAAAACACGGAGCCTAAGGATAAGGAAACGATTAAAACCGAGCAGAAATCAGATAACGATGAAACCAAGGAAATAATACACGGAACTGAGATCCCCGGCGATAATTACGATCCCGAGGATGAGAATGACGTCAAGGAGACCGATAAGCAGGAAACAGAGCCCGAGGAAAACGAGCCCGCTGATTTCTCCGCTTTCAAGGGCGACTGGGTCCTTAACGGACAGAATATCCGTGTTCAGTCCGACGGAAGCTGGGACTATACAAGCAGTGATACCAACGCCTACGGAACAATGACATACGAGGACGGCGAGTATATCCTTCTCCCTCAGGACAATAATTATTTCAAAACACATACTATCTATATAAACGAAAGCGGTAATCTTGAAATATCGGACATCGGAACCTTTTTCCCGAAGTCACAGCAGAATAACCCCTCAACCGAGGTAGATATGTCTGTGTTTGAAGGCGAATGGTATCTTGACGGTAACGTTGACTCCAAGTATTTTTACCGTGTAAACAGAGACGGTACCTGGACACAATTTGAAAAGAGCGAGGACGGAACAGGTCAAATTGAGAGCGGCTCTACCGAGACCACTTCAACTGAGAACAAATTCAGCCTTATTACTACAACGGGCTATTACATCATCGCCGAATATGAGCCCACTGAGGATGCGATGTACATAAACGGCGAAAAATATATCAAGTTATCATAATTATTATAATAGGAATCCGACTTTCGGATTCCTATTTCACACTTTAGTTAAAGGAGTTTTCCAGATTTGAAAAAAATCCTTTCCCTTATCATATTATCGGCTCTTATAATAACATCCATATCCTCTTGTGCAAAAAAGCATAACACGAAGGATACGCAGACATCTGATGGTAAGACAGATACTCTTGTGACAATGCCGGAGCCCTTCGTTCCTGTTGAGATAGAGGGTATGGAAAGCGATGTCAACGCTATGAAGAAAAGAGCTGTGGATGCTCTTAATTCTCTTCGCGACATAACTGCAGACGGTGATGTCACCATCGCGTCTACAGCGGAGATGTCATATATTCCCGACACAGATGATACGATCTATACAGGTGCACTATCCGAGAGAAACAGACTCTTTGAGGCCAAGTATTCGTCAGGCATCGCGCAATTCTCCGAGATTACCGATCACACCATGATCACCAATGCAAAAAACAGCATGCTCTCGGGACTTAAATATACCGATCTTTTTTCTATACCTGCAAGCAGCGTAGGACTCTATGCGGCAAACGGACTTCTTCTTAATCTCAATTCTCTTCCGGGTGCTGATTTCAGCGCAGAGTATTTTGACAGTGAGAATATGAGTAACACTACCCACGGATACAAGAGCTATGCCATATACGGCGATTTCAACAAGGATTTAAATAATTATTACTGCGTTTATGTCAATCACACTCTTCTCGAAAGTGTAGGCTTAGAACTTCCCTATTCATTGGTCGAAAGCGAAAAATGGACCTGGGATAAGCTGCTTGAACTTTCAAGGATGGCTTCAAATACACTGACAAACGGCTATGCTCTCTCGGTTGACAGCTTTACCACCCTTACCGACGTCACCTTCAAGGGATCGGGCTATAATTATTTTAAATCTGGTTATTCAGCGACCCCTACTCCTTCCTTCGCAAACGAAACGACCCAATCCCTTCTTGAAATACTGAGAGGATTCAACGTATCGGTGAAGATGAATTACACTGACACCTCTGCTAACAAGGATATAATAAAAGATTTTGCCGACGGCTCTTCCCTTTTCACCGTCGGACGTGTGGGAGATATGGACAACGCCAAGCTTTACGGACAAGGCTGGGGCATTCTTCCCTTGCCTAAGGCGGATACCGACTCCGATTACTGCTGCGCTCTTGCAGACGATCATGCGGTCATATGCGTATATGCGGCAGCAAACACCGAAAAGCTCTTTTCACTTATAGAGGGACTCTACGCAGCTTCCTTCGGCGGCTATATTGAGGAAGCGTATTATAATGCTATAACAGTCGACATATTACCGAACTCGGATACCTTAAATATGCTGGACTACGTTTTCGGCAGAAAAGGCAATAGAACCATAGTTGATTTCTCACAGCTGTTCGGATATCAGTATCCCGAACTTTTAAGTTATACAAGAGATGCTGTATCATCTGCCTCCAAGGGTAATACAGTTCATATCTTTGCCGCTGAGGCCGAGGCTGCAGATAAACTGAAGAATATATCGGACAGCTTTCAATAAGGCTCCCTTCCTTAGAAAAAATGTTAATTATCCGTAAAGATATCTTAAAACGGTTGCAATTTATAAAAGTAACTGTTATAATACTAAAGATGCCGCCATCGGCTCGGTTTACGGGGCAAGGGCTAATGCCTATATTCACCCGCCGTATGCCAAGCCTTTAGGTGAGTAAATATATTTTAAAAGGTGGATAAACACTATGATCACAAAGGACGAAAAGCAGGCTATAATCGAAGCCTACAAGATGCACGAAGGCGACACAGGTTCTCCCGAGGTACAGATCGCGATTCTTACACACAGAATCAACACTCTTACCGAGCACCTCAAGGTAAACAAGAAGGACCATCACAGCCGTAGAGGTCTTCTTAAGATGGTAGGTCACAGAAGAAATCTTCTCAACTACCTCGCAAAGAAGGACATCAATCGTTATCGTGAGATCATCAAGAAGCTTGGTATCAGAAAGTAATTTTTTTAAAACTTAGTTTCTTGTCGGGCGGAATACCTTTCCGCCCGTTATTTATGTATCGGTGTTGTGTCGATACATACGTAGTTACTTAGAGCCAAAGGGCTTTGAGATATATTTTTTAAACGGGTTGAGTATCTCCCCGTACAGATGTTTTAAGGAGTAGAAGAAGAAATGTTTGAGAATTTTAAGACCTTCGAGTACACACTCGCAGGACGCCCTCTCGTAATCGAGACCGGCAAGCTGGCAGGCTTAGCAAACGGTTCCTGCCTCGTTCGCTACGGCGAAACAGTAGTATTGGCATGCGCTACAGCAAGCGCAAAGCCCCGTGACGGTATTGATTTCTTACCGTTATCCGTTGATTTTGATGAGAAGCTCTACGCTGTGGGCAGAATCCCCGGCAGCTACAACAAGCGTGAAGGCCGTCCCTCTGAAAAGGCTATCCTTACCTCCAGAGTTATCGACCGTCCCGTTCGTCCCCTTTTCCCCAAGGATCTTCGCAACGACGTTGCTATCCATTTGACAGTAATGGCAGTTGATCCCGACTGCTCACCTGAGATTACCGCTATGATCGGTACCTCTATCGCACTTTCCATCTCCGATATTCCCTGGAACGGCCCTATCGGCGGCGTTTTCATGGGTATGGTAGACGGTAAGATCGTTGTTAACCCCACACTTGAGGAGAGAGCTAAGAGCGACCTCGAGCTTACCGTTGCAGGTTCTGCAAAGAAGGTAGTTATGATCGAGGCAGGCGCAAACGAGGTTCCCGATGACATTATGTTTGACGCTATTATGCAGGCTCACGAGGAAATCAAGGGCATCTGTTCCTTCATCGATTCTATCGTAGCCGAGATCGGCAAGCCCAAGTTCTCTTACGAATCCGGCGACGTTGATGCCGATATGTATGAGGCTATCAAGGAATTCTGCATTGAAGACGTTAAGTACGCTCTCGATACCGATGACAAGACCGTTCGTGACGAACGCATGCAGGTTGTAACCGATAAGGTTGTTGAGCATTTCGCTGAGACTTATCCCGATGCAACCGATGCCCTCTACGGCGAGATCCTCTACAAGATTCAGAAGTTCGTTGTAAGACGTTGGCTTCTCGATGAGGGTAAGCGTGTTGACGGCAGAGCTCTTGACCAGATCAGACCCCTTGCAGCAGAGGTTGATCTCCTTCCCAGAGTTCACGGCTCCGGTCTCTTTACCCGCGGTCAGACTCAGGTACTTACAATTGCTACACTTTCTACCATCGGTGATGTTCAGAAGCTTGACGGCATCGACGAGCAGACCGAGAAGAGATATATGCACCACTACAATATGCCCGGCTACTCCACAGGTGAAGCTAAGCCTGCAAGAAGCCCCGGCAGACGTGAGATCGGTCACGGTGCTTTGGCAGAAAGATCTCTCGTTCCCGTGCTCCCCTCTGTAGAGGAGTTCCCCTATGCTATCAGACTCGTTTCTGAGGTTGTTTCCTCTAACGGTTCTACCTCCCAGGCTTCTGTTTGCGGCTCCACCCTTGCGCTCATGGATGCAGGTGTACCGATCAAGGCTCCCGTTGCAGGTATCTCCTGCGGTCTTATCACCGAGGGTGAAAGATGGATGACCATGATCGACATTCAGGGTCTCGAGGACTTCTACGGCGACATGGACTTCAAGGTTGCAGGTACTCATAAGGGTATCACCTCCATTCAGATGGACCTTAAGATTGACGGTCTTACCCCCGAGATCATCAAGAGCGCTCTTGAGACAACTCACAAGGGCAGAGATTATATCATCGACGAGCATATCCTTAAGGCAATCGCCGAGCCTCGTGCTGAGGTTTCCAAGTATGCTCCCAAGATGATCACCATGAACATCGACGTTGACAAGATCCGCGAGGTTATCGGTTCAGGCGGTAAGGTAATTCAGAAGATCGTTGCTGATACAGGCGCTAAGATCGACATTGAGGAAGACGGTACAATCTACATTGCATCCGTTAACCGTGACGGTGCGCTCCAGGCTCAGGAGATCATCAAGAATATCGTATTCGAACCCGAAGCAGGTCAGGTATATGACGGTAAGGTTACCAGAATCATCGAAATCGGTGCATTCGTTGAATTTGCTCCCGGCAAGGAAGGTATGGTTCACATCTCCAAGCTCGCAGATCACAGAGTTGAGAAGGTTGAGGATATCGTTAAGGTTGGCGATGACTTCAAGGTTAAGTTCCTCGGTGTTGACGAAAAGGGCAGAATGAACCTCGCTTACGCTGATTACGTAGCTAAGGAGCGTGCTCCCAGACAGGGCGGCGACAGAGGTCCCCGTCAGGGTGGTGACAGAGGTCCCAGACAGGGTGGTGACAGAGGTCCCCGTCAGAACTATGACAGAGCACCCCGTCCCCAGCAGAGAAATGACAGACCCGCTCCCGACCACGTAGCTCCCAAGGCTGAGGCTAAGGTTGTTGAGGCTCCCAAGCCCGTTGAAGCTCCCAAGTCCACAGTTGAGGAAACCAAAGAAGAAAAGGGCGGCTTCTTCTCCTCTCTCTTCGGCGGTAAGAAATAAGCGGCAAGTTGCCGCACCCATGATCGGGCATATAGTCTTATTTAAATTAACATTTAGTGTCCGAAGTAATAATTAATAAATAAAGCAGATGATTTTGAAATTCAGAATCATCTGCTTTTTGTTATACGGTTGACTTTATTCACTTGATGTGTTAAAATCTTAATATACCCACGAAAGCGAGATATATATGAAAAAGTTATTACTTGTATTATTATGCTCATCCCTTTTGGTAAGCTCTTTCACCGCCTGTTCAAAGGATAAAAAGAAGGATACCAAGGAAGACACTACCACAGTTACAGAAACCACCGTACCCGAGACCGAGGCTCCCGAGGAAGAACCTATCCTTACAGATCCTACCCCATTCTACGGCTGTTGGAAATACACCAACCGCGACGAGTGGATCGCCATATATGAAAATGGGATCTACGAGGTTTACGAGCCGATGGACAGCATTATTATAAACAGAGAGTTTGTAGCTACAGAGGATGGCATACACCTTCCCGAGCAGGAGGGCATAACCCTTTACTTTGATGAAGAGGGTGTGCTTCGTTCTGATATCGGTGACGAATTCGTAGAGGGTGAGAGCATCTTCTATACAATGTATATAAGTAACAATTTCGATACTGCTGAAGCGGAGTAAACCATGGGAAAATTTGAATTACACGTACACACCAAGGAAAATGATCTTGTAGCACAGGTAGGCGGCGCCGGTATAGTTCAGTTATACAAGAACGCAGGCTATGACGGTCTTGTGGTAACAGATCATTATTTCGCCATGTTCTACGACTGGTTTAAGGACGAAATAGACTTAAATGATCACAAAAGCATTATCGACCGTTGGCTCTCAGGATACCATGCCGCAAAGGCTGAAGGTGACAAGTGCGACTTTACAGTGCTTTTAGGAGCTGAGGTACGCTTTGATGGCCCGATGATAAACGATTATCTTGTTTACGGTATTGACGAGGAGTTTCTCTATAATGCACCTCTCTTAAACAAGCTTAATTCACTTGAGGAGCTGCTTGAGATACTACCCACGGGTACTCTTGTGGTACAGGCACATCCCTTCCGTGACAATATGACAGTCAAGCCTCCCGAAAATCTCTTCGGTATAGAGGTATATAACGGAGGTACACAGGAATTGAGAAACCGTCTTGCAAAGGACTTTGCAACCTATTATAATAAGCCCATGACATCCGGTTCAGACTTTCATGAGGCAGGAGCTCTTGCCAAGGGCGGTATTATAACCGAAGCCAAGATTGAAACAATGGACGATCTTAAAACCGTACTTACATGCGGTAACTACAGCATAATCGAGAATTGAGGATAATATAATGAAGATAAGATTTTTAGGAACCAGCCATGGAATGGAGAATCCTCCGTCCACACGTAACCGTCAGTCAATCCTGATAGAAGCAGGAGATCGCTCCTTCATATTCGATGCAGGCGCACCGGTATACGATATACTCAAAAAGGAAAACTATGATTTTTCCAAGGTCAAGGCTGTATTTATAAGCCATGCGCATGACGATCACATCCACTATCTTCCTGAGCTTCTTGCAGCAGAAGAGCTGGCAAAAGCAAAGTTCTACCTTCCTGACATTGACACTTTGCTTGAGAAGGCAAATACGCAGGAAAGGGATTGCTTTAAAATCTGTGAAGGCACGTTTTATAACGATCTCTTCATATCTGTACGTTCCGTAAAAACACGTCACCTTGTAAATATCGAAGGGGAGAGCATTTCTTTCGGTTTTATGATAGAGTATAAAGGTAAGAGGATTCACATCACAGGCGATATGACAGATACTCTTGAGGACTTCCCTGCTTATCTGAGTGAAACTAAAGTTGATATGCTCATAAGTGAGGCAGCTCATGCCGAGACCGATAATCTCTTTGAAAAATTAGAAGCATCCAATATCGGTACTGCAGCTCTCATCCATGTTTATCCCCCTGAAAGATACGACGAGCTGAAAAAAAGAATCGGAAAGAACAAGTTTACGCTCATTCTTCCCGATGATTCAGATGAATATATAATTTGAACAGTTATTTCTTTACCTTTTCAAAGGCATCTACAAATTCACCGTACATATACAGACTTCCCATTGCTATGAGAGGTCTGTTTTCTTTTTTTGATTGTAAATATGCCGCCTTGACTGCTTCGTCCATACTTTCATAAGCCTCGGCAGAAATTTCGAAGCTCTTAAACACCTCCGCATATTTTTCCGCCTTAAGTGCTCTCGGATTATCAGGGGTAACGCAGAATACCTTATTGGCAACAGCTGAAAGAAGCTCTGCTATAAGTGAAAAATCCTTATCAGCCATTACACCGCTGAGAACATTTACCTTACCCTCAAAAAGCGCACATAGAGTATCTACACATGCCTTAACTCCATCGGGATTATGGCCACCATCATAGATAACATGAGGATTACGGGAGAGTATCTCAAAGCGGGCTCTCCATTTAGCCTCGCATACGCCTTTATATATAGACTCCTTAGAAAAACCAAGCTTCTGTGCCGCTGTTATAGCCAAAGCCGCATTATACGGCTGATATCCACCGACAAGGGAAAGTTTGAATGGGGTGTCAAAGCCCTCAAAGGAGAACTGTGCACCGTCTAAGGAAAGACTAATTTCCTTTAATCCGTCATAATTACATGCTATAAGCTCAGAATCAAGCTCATAGGCTCTGTTTCTTATTACCTCGGCACACTTATCGCTCATCTTTCCGTAAAGACAGGGTATTCCCTGCTTGATTATTCCCGCTTTCTCGAAGGCTATCTTCTCCTCGGTATCTCCGAGGAAGGAGGTATGGTCAAGGGCTATTGACGTGATAACAGAAAGCAGGGGTGTTTTGATAATATTTGTTGAGTCAAGTCTACCGCCCATTCCCGCCTCGAGAATAACGATATCACATTTCTGTTCATAGAAATAGAGAAACCCTGCGGCGGTAATAAGCTCAAACTCAGTAGGCTTATCCTCCATCGACTCTGCAAGAGGCTTGATCTTTTCAATAATATCAGCAAGCTCTGTATCAGCTATAGGCTCACCGTTCACAGCCATACGCTCATTAAAGCGGTAAACGTAGGGTGAGGTGAACGTACCTACCTTAAGTCCCTCGTTTTTGCATATTTCGGTAAGCATTGAGCAGAACGATCCCTTACCGTTAGTTCCTGCTACGTGGATAAACTTCATTTCATCCTGAATATTACCCATGAGCTCACAGAGTACGCTTATACGCTCAAGACCGGGACGGCTCCCCATCCAGCAGACAGAATGAATATATTCTATAGCCTCGTTATAATTCATTTTTGCCTCCCATAGCTCTTGTAAGAGCTGAGCTTCTTGTAATAAAATAGAGAAGGAAAAATTCGATTATTCCTATGACTGCATACAGAGGAACTCTCGGAAGAAGGGCGACCAGAGGATAAGAGTAGAATACCTTTAGTCCGATAGATTTTATTATCATATTGCCGAGAATGTGTGCAAGAACTACACCTATACCGAGACGAAGCCCATTCTTTTTGGAATAAGGCAATCCCGCCATAAAGCCTACCGTTGCCGCACCCAGGGTAATGATGGGATTGATACCTCCGATGCCGTACTGAGATACGGCTGTATTAAGAAGGTCGGAGGCAAGACCAACAATAAGACCTACCCAAGGACCGAAAAGATAACCCGAGAGAATGATCGGCAGATTTTCAAAGGTAATGCGTATACTTCCGAAGGTCATAAACTTACACAGGTAGGCAATTACCACAGCGAGAGCCGTTAATATAGCTGCGGTGCACAGTACCTTCATGTTTCCAAACAGCTTTATCTTTCTTTTCATAAAAAATAATACCTCCTTTACCACGCTTTCCGCGGCAAATGAGGTATTTATATAAAAACTAATATAAAAATCCGTATAAGCCGTATATGAAGCGGGATGCAGGAACCGTACCGCAAGCCTTCGCTCTTCGTCCGCCGTTCAACTCCCCGTTCCCGCGGCACTTCACGCACAGCTCCTTACTCTTCGAAAGATATTATACTATCAAAATTGATCCTTGTCAATAGCTCACAAGCGACTTAATAGCATTTTCAACAGCTATTGTATACTCTGTCTCATAAATACCCTCTGCACGCATACTGAGAGCCGCATATTCCCCGTATCGGTAGCACATGGCTATCATTGATACGTCAGAATATTTTTCACAATAGTCTGAGAGCATATATACCCCGCATAGAACATTCTGCCGAAAATCGAGAATATCCTCAATTTTGAGCTCCTCCTTAAGCCATTGATGATTTATCGAGTTTATCTGCATTATACCAAAATCACCGTCGCAAGAGATCTGACCGTCAACATAGTCGCATCCCACATCCATCAAGGCAAAGACCAGCTCCGGCATAACGGCATACTGCCTGCACACACCGAACACATATTCCTGGTCTTCATGTGATACTGCAATATCATAATATACTGCATCTTCATCATCAAAAACATGCTTTGCCTCAGGAACATACTCATATACAACAGCCTCAGCTTCTTTGGTCTCACGCTTATCTTCTGTTTTTTTCGGTTCACTCTCCCCACCTATACCTCCCGAGGCAAGAACACAGCCCAGAATATAAGAGGAAATGAAAAATACCGCAATTATACACGCAAGACAGATTGAATATTTCTTATAGAAACCCAAGTTTACCACTCCTTCGATTTCCCATATTTTACCATACAAATGGTGAATTTACTGTCGGAAAATGAAGGGGAATAAAAATTATTTCGACAACAGAACATATAAACAGAGGACGAATTTTGACTCGTCCTCTGTAATTATTATAATTTAAATGCTAAAACTCATAAAAATCTTCGCAGCCTGGGCTCTTGTAACTGTCATTTTTGGACTCAAAAGTGCCTCTTCCCTTGAGGTTGAACCGAGAATACCCTCGGAAACCGCCCAGCTCATTGCTTCTCTTGCGAAGGGTGCTATATTACCGCTATCTGTAAAGCTGCTTATAGCGCCGTTGTCAGGCATTTCTTCTTTACTTATTCTGTACAGAAGGGTTGCTAACTCCTGACGAGAAAGAGAACGTCCGACACCGAAAAGATTCTCTCCGACACCGTTGGTAATGCCCTTTGCTCTCGCCCATTCAACAGCTTCTGAATACCAACTGTTTTCCTTTACGTCGGCGAAGGACACACTATTAAAGGAAGAAATATCTGCATTCATCACTCTTGCGAGTATTACCACCAATTGCTCTCTGGTCATCGCCTTGTCGGGTTCAAAAAGACCCTTTTCGTTACCTCTTATGTATCCAAAGGACGCACAGTAATCAACGCCCTCGGCATACCATGCTTCCGCCTTAACATCCGGAAAGGGTGTATACGCGTGCTTTAGAGTCACCTTATACTCAGCAACATGACCCATATAATAGAATTTAACGGTATGTATACCCGCCTTAACGTACCCGTCAGTACTGTATATCTGATATCTGTAGCCGTTTATCCTGCCATAGATATCCTCATCAGCCATACCAAAAACTTTTTTATCTCCGTTCTTGTAATAAACCGTAAAGAAAAATCCTTCAAGGTCGGTAGGCCAGAAGATATATCCGTCATTGCTTTCATCGTAATAGCCGTATTCCTCATCACCGTAGATATACTCCCTGTCGGGTGCCGTAAAGGTCTCTATATGGTCTATGGGATTTGGAATAAGCTCAACGGGAAGCTTGGTTGTAAAATCAAGATATTCCACGATAACGTAATTATCCTTACCTACAAGCCACGGATCTTGTGCCTGATAACGTCCGAACCACTTGAACATAACGCCGTCGACTCTTTTGTTAATGCTTGACAGCTTATACGTACCGTCAGAATAGTTGACTCTCATGATCACCTCATCGGGCATGATAAAATCGTAATGATAGTATTTTTCTGTCTTGCCTGTATTAACATCCGTCTTTTCAAGATATTCTCCGTATGCGTTCTCAAGACAGCTTATACTGCCCGATTCTACCTCTATTCCTATAACCTCAACCTCGGCAGAAATACAAAAACCAAGCAATACAGTTACGGTAAGGATACAAAGAATAAAAAATATTTTTCTCATTTTAAGAATCCGCTCTCTCCTATCACTCTTGCAACCTCCTCAAGCTTCTCGGGGGGAAGCACAAGAGCAAAGCGTACGTATCCCTCACCGTGAGGACCAAATGCTGAACCGGGGGTTGCTATAACACCCGTAGCCTTCGCAAGCTCGGTACAGAAATCTGCTGAATCGGTAAAGCCCTTGGGAAGAGGAGCCCATACGAACATTGTTCCGTCGCTGTCGGGTATATCCCAGCCCAACTTACGAAGTCCTCCACAAAGTGCATCACGGCGCTTCTGATATTCCTTACACTGCTCCTTTACCATATCACGGGGTCCTGTAAGAGCAGCTACAGCAGCCTTCTGAATAGGCGTAAACACACCGAAGTCATACTGGGAGCGAAGCATTTTCATAGCATCGATAATGCCCTTATTACCTATAAGAAAGCTCATTCTCGCACCGGTTACATTGAAGGACTTGGAAAGGGAGAAGAACTCCGCTCCTACCTCACAAGCACCCTCAAGGGAAAGAAATGAAAATCCCTCTCTGCCGTCAAAAATAATATCCGAATAAGCACAGTCATTTATTATTATAAACTCATATTTCTTAGCGTACTCAATAAGCTCATAGTATACCTCCTTGGAAGCCGCCGCACCTACGGGATTGGAGGGGTAGGATACTACCATATACTTGGCTCTCTTTAAGATCTCGGGATCGATAAGATCAAGTCGGGGCATAAAATTGTTTTCCTTAACAAGAGGATAATATACAATCTCTGCCTCGCCGAAATATGCACCTACCTCGAATACGGGGTAACCGGGATCGGGAAGAAGCACTACGTCGCCCTTATTACAGATAGCAAGTCCAAGATGTCCCATGCCCTCCTGGCTTCCATTCACCTCAACGATCATATCCGATGTAATCTCGGTATCAAAACGATTCTTATAGTATGTACATACCGCCTCTAAAAGCTCATCACTCTCGCGAAGAGAATATTTCCAATTCTCAGGATCCCTTGCCGACTCGATAAGTGCATTCATAATATGCTCGGGTGGAGTAAAGTCCGGTGTTCCGATAAAAAGGTTATATACCCTTCTTCCCTCCTTCACCAGTTTGTCCTTCTCGGCATTGAGAGCCGCAAAAATTCCTGTCTTAAAATAGTCAAGGCGTTGTGCCTGTCTGATTTTCATAATGTCCTCCATATTGTTTAAGCGGAGCTTATTTAAAAGCTCCGCTGATCATATTAAAATCCTGTTTCTGCTATTGTTTCCGGTTCTGTTTCCTGTACGTCTGTCTCAGCAGTATTTGCGGGATTACATATATAGTACATTCTCTGAAGGAATACTGCAATATATCCCCTCGTAGCACATTCATAATAATCCTTATAATACTTATCCAGATTAACGTTGGTATACAATATCTGATTATCCACACAGTATTTAATGGGTACAAGCTCTTCCCTTGTAAGACCGGGAAGATACTCTGACAGTCGCGCATATTCCTCATCGTCTATAACGACCTCGGTATTACATCCGGACATCTTAGCAAAATTATAGATCGAATATGCAAGGTCGCCGTTTGTAACGGTAAGCTTAGTAGAATCGATATTTTTGATTATATTGTTTTCAAGAGCCCATATTATACTGTCTGAATATTCCGTTTCGTTAACTACCTCAGGAGAGCCCGCCATCTGATACATGATATCTATAACATTAATATAGCCCTCGTTTCTGTTAGCACCGAACTCTGTATCGGAGTCCGCCGTCATCCAGCCATTCTCCTCCATGAAGCCTACCGCGGACTCAACGTATACGCTGGCAATATCGGTATAGGTTACACCATAATCGTCAACGTCCTCAGACTTCACGTTAAATACATGTCCGTAATAGTTAGTATCAAGAATAGCGCTTGAAAGGGTAAACATATTTCTAACGTAGTTGCAGTAGCTGTCAACGGTTTCCTGCGGAACCTTAGAGCCGTCGTGAGCCTTGGCAACACCGTTCTCGGCGTCATACATAAAATCGGAGGTAATAAAGCTCTGATTGGAGATAACCGCAAGATGGGGAGCATCGGACATAACATCCTTACCCACAAGCAGTCTCGAATCAAACTCTGCACCGATAAGATTGAGCACTGTGGGGAGAATATCAACGGAACAGCAATACTCGTCAACCTCAACCTTCTCTATACCGGGAATATAGCAGATAAAAGAATTCTTGTACTTCTCAAAACTTTCGTCAACCTTGTGACCTGCAAGCTCGTTATACTGCTCGATTGTAAGGCCGTAAGGATAGTGATCGCCTGTAAGAACGATCATGGTCTTATCGGCGATACCCGCTTCCTCGAGCCGGTCCATAAGATAACTTAAAGCATACTCAAGCTCAAGGTTGCAGGCGATATACGCCTTTACCTCTTCAGAATAGTCAAGATGCTCAACGTCTTCTCTGTTCTTTGCAGACATTTCATTATCCCAGTTATACTGATAGTGACCGCTGTAAGTCATATAATAAGCGTGGAAGGGCTCCTCACTATCAATATAATAAGGAACGGATACCTCCATCATTTCAAGGTCTGAGGAGGGGATACCCGCATCCATGTCGAGACCGTTTCCTATAGCATAGAAATCATATCCCATATTCTTATGGGTAATATTACGAGAATAGAAATTACCGAAATAATCGTGGAATGCATATGCCTCATAGCCCATGTCATTAAATACGTTGCCAAGGCAATACGGCAGATAATGACCTATAGAAGCCGAGAAGCTGGAGGAGACCTTAGTTCTCGACATCTCGGGGAAAAGTCCCATGCAGAAGGCATATTCACCGTTGGTGGTAGTATTGGGAAATGAATTATAGAAATTATTAAATACAAGACCGTTATTGCTGAGCTTGTAAAGGGTGGGTGTAAGTTCCTTGTCAATAAGAAGGGGCGAGAATGCCTCGGCACAAATAGATATAACGTTATAATCCTTTGCGATTCCCGTATATTTATTCTTGGAGGTAGGAGATACACCGTTAAGATAGAGATCGATATATCTTACCTGCTCATCCTCGGTCATCTCACTTAATGCGATAAAGTTAATGTCACCTTCGTTACGGGGCTGACCGTCATTATTTAAATTATTAAGATCGGTTTCAAAGAAAACAAGCTTGTAATTCTCCGACATAAACAGACCTCTGAACTCCTGTACGGTAGTAACCGCAAGACCCAGATTTTTAACGCTTTTCTTAGACTGTGTATTGTTATCAACAAGAACAGCATAAGCAGAATTGGGAGAGGTATTGTTTGCATGAAGAATTATCATAACCGCGGACAGAAAAATTCCGCCAATCACCAAGACCAGAGGAAGCTGGAGAAGCTTCACACGGTAGGATTTAATTATTTTCTTTGCGAAAAGGAATATAGTCAGAGGCAAGGGTAAGAGCACTATCAGGAAACTGACAATATTTATGCCTATCGCATGGAATATCTGCGCCGTGTAATTGGTAACAGCATCCGCGCCCAAAGCAATTTGGGAAACAGGCATAAAGCCCTGAAATACGAAATGGTAGACCATCTGTACCTCAAAGTATATTACAACCGCGGACAAAATAACTATAGAAAGTATACGGTTAACAGTCTGCTTGAAAAGTGACGAAATAAAGAAAAGTATGGTGCCCGATACGGCCGCAAAAAGTATAGGATATATTATGCGCGCATCAACCGACTTGAATATAACAAAATGGAGTGCCAATTCAAGATATATAAACACAGCTATAAAATAGCCAAGAGTCGCTAATTTTGCCTTCCAGTGACTGTTTATCTTTAGTTCGACATTTCTAAAGGGATTTCTCATTTGCTACCTCACAAACAAAATATTCGACAAATCAAGACAGTTTATTCTAACACAAAGATATTAATAATACATGATACAAATGTTAATAATGGGGAGGCTCAATTCCAATAATCCGTATCCTCGGAAATACCGACAGATTTACTGCTAAAGACAGGCTCCTTGCCCTCCTTACGCTGTTTTTCATAATCGTCGAGAGCTTTGAAGGCATATCTGCCGAGAATGATGATAACGGGAATATTTATTATAGTCATAAATGCCATCGTCAGATCGGCGATATTCCAAAGAAGTCCCGCGTTGAGACCTGCACCTGCAAAAATGATAAGAGATGCCGCAATATAATATATATAGCTTAAGCCCTTACCGGGTGCATGTCCGAGAATGAAAAATATTGCTTTATCAACGTAATAAAGATTTCCTAAAAGGGTAGTAAATGCGAAAAGTATCATAGCCACCGTAATAAATATCGGTCCGAAATCACCGAAAACGGTCTGCAGGGACTGCTGAACATAAGGCGCACCGCTTACAGCCTTGGTAGGTTCAACACCCGAGGAAAGACACATAAACGCAGTAGCAGAGCATACAAGAAGGGTGTCGATAAATACCGAAAGCACCTGTACGAGGCCCTGCTTTACAGGATGGGAAACGTCTGCGGATGCGGATGCATTGGGAGCAGAGCCCACACCTGCCTCGTTGGAAAAAAGACCTCTCTTTATACCCATAATGAGACATGATCCGCCAAAACCTCCGAATATAGCCTTAAAGTCAAAGGCTCCCTTAAAGATTTTAACGAAAATATCGGGCAAAAGTGTTATATTGAGTGCAACTGCAACAAGTGCTGCAAGAATATAGATTACGCCCATTACGGGAACAAGGAAGGAAGTAACCTTCAAAAGTCTCTTACCGCCCCCGAAAAGACAGAAGGCAACGATAACCGCTATTATTCCTCCGATGATCCAAGGAGTTGTATCGGGGTTATAGAAGGAATAGCCCGAGAATGTAGACTGGAGATTATAGGAAGCGAGCATATTGAAGCCCACTGCATACGTGATTATAAGAAATACAGAGAAAACTATCGCAAGCCAGTTATTCTTAAGAGCTGTCTTGATATAGTATGCAGGACCGCCATAGCTTGCATCAGGGCCCTTACGCTTATATATCTGTGCAAGGGTACTTTCAACAAATGCGGATGCTGAACCGATAATGGCGATAACCCACATCCAGAATACAGCACCATAGCCGCCGATACATATAGCGGTAGATACACCGATAATATTACCCGTTCCTACACGGGATGCGGTAGACACCATAAGTGCCTGGAAGGAGGAAACTCCACCCTTATCTTTAGGCTTCTCTGTAACAGCCCTGAACTGCTCTCCTAAAAGTCTGAACTGTACAAATTTGGTCTTAAAGGTAAACCAGAAGCCACCTATAAGCAATACGGCGATCAAAATATAATCTGTAATGAAGCCCGCTATACTTCCGATAATATCTGTCATAATAACTTTTCCTCTTTTATAGATATTTATACATTTGGGTATATTCGACTTATTTTAGCATAAATACTTAAATTTTGCAATACTATTCATTGAGATTGAATTGATTTATCTTCATTTGTTGACAGATTGTCAACAATATGTTATTATAATTACATATTTTGGATTTTTGGAGGGACAACTATGAAAAGATTTTTATGCTTACTTCTTTGTCTTCTTCTCATACCGATGATAGCAGCCTGCAGTACAGAGGCTCCGGAAGAGGACCGTGAGGAAAAAAGAGAAAGAAGAAAAGATCGCGACGATGATGAAGCACAAGAGGAAGTCGAAGAGGACGATGATAATAAAGATTGGGGCAATCCTCCAAAGCCTTCAGGATCTGTTGTTGAGGATGGCTTAATTTTCCCCAATGAAACCTTCACCGTACTTTGCCGTGAGGATAGCGCTTTCGGCTCCTACACATATGAGATCACAGCGGATGAAGGCTCCGGCGACATAGTCAGCCAGGCAGTATACGAGCGTAACCGTTACGTATGCGATATGTTCGGCCTTAAGGAGATCAAGGCAGTAACAAAACCCGGCGACTGGGCAAGTCAGGATATCTTTATAAACACCTTCAGAAATTCTATCGACGCAGGCCTCGGCGAATACGATCTTATAATGGGTTATCAGGCTTATATGGCAAATCCCGAGCTTGCACAGTATTTCTGTAATTTCTATGATGTCCCCTGCATTAAGGAGAGTCTTACAAACGACTATTACTATCAGGAACTCATCAAGGAACTGACCATCAACGGAGAGCTCAAATATATGGTAGGTGACTATTCCCTTTCATATTATGACAATGCTTACGCTATGTATTTCAACAAGGACTTAGCCGAACAATACGCTCTTGAAAACATATATCAGCTCGTCAATGACGGCAAGTGGACTATAGACAAGTGTATTGAGATGTCAAAGGGTAAGTGGATAGACGTCAATAACGACGATTGGCCCTACGAAGAGGACTCCTTCGGTTATATCACCGATATTCCAAATACAGTAGATGCCTGGGCAGCACATTTTGACGCTCTGCCTACTCAAAGAGACAATGACTATATATCTATTGGATATGATGTTTCAAAGGTAACAAGTATTCTCGAGCAAATGGTGGATTTTTTCGCTACCGATGACGTTTTCTCCTATCATTCCGTCTCTACCGACACAGATAATCCCCTTGATACTATATTCAAGGAAGGAAGAGCGCTCTTCTATCACGCAACCCTCAATAAAGCAGCAGACTTTAGAGAAACAGATTGCGACTTTGGTATAGTACCTTATCCCAAGTGGAGCGAAGCACAGGAAAAGTATTTCACTCAGTCACAGAGCCGTTATTCTGTGGCATGTATTCCCATCGATGTACAGAGTCTTGAAAAGAGTGGTGCAATATTCGACGTTCTCAGTCAGCTCAGCTACGAAAACGTAGTTCCTGCATACTATGATAACGCTCTTAAGTATAAGTTTACCCGTGACGACGATTCCGCAGAGATGCTCGATATCATCCGCGACGGTTTTATACTCAATTTCGGTGTGTTCTATGCAGATACTCTTAACTGTGCAAATGTATTCAGAAATATGGTAGCTAATCAAAACACCAGATTTGAAGTCTACTATGCAAGTAATTCACGCGGTTGGGAACGTAGCCTTGACGATCTGTTAAGCTATTACGAATAAGCGGGCACCGGCCCGCACCGAATCCAGTTCCCTTTCTTGGTGCAAACAACTCACACGAAATGAAGCAATTTCCTATACATTAAAAAATGCTCTGTCCGATGGACAGAGCATTTTAATTATGACCGAAATTATTCAGCGTCTGCTTCTTCTGCAGCTTCCTCAACGATCTCAACCTCGATCTCTTCCTCTGCTTCGAGGAGAGCTCTCATGGAGAGGCTGATCTTGTGGTTTTCTTCGTCGATGTCGATGATCTTTGCATCAACTACCTGACCGATCTCAAGAACATCAGCGGGCTTGCCGATCTTCTTGTCAGCGATCTGAGAAATGTGGATAAGACCGTCAGCACCGGGGATAACCTCAGCGAATGCACCGAAGGGCATCATGGAAACGATCTTAACGGGAGCAACGTCACCTACAGCGAACTGGTTGGTGAAGAGAGTCCAAGGATTGGTCTCTTCGGTCTTGTGGCCGAGAGAGATTCTCTTCTTTTCAACGTCAAAGTCAATAACGAATACATCGAGAGTATCGCCAACCTTAACAACCTCTGCGGGATTCTTGATTCTCTTCCAGGAAAGCTCGGTAAGATGAACCATACCGTCTACGGGACCGAGATTAACGAATGCACCGTAGGATGTAAGGCTCTTAACCTTGCCTGTGAACTTCTTATCCTTCTCAAGGGTTGCCCAGAACTCTGCCTCAGCTGCCTTTCTCTCCTCACGTGCAACTACACGGATGGAAGCAACTGCGCGCTTTCTCTGCTCATTGATATCAATGATCTTAACCTTATGTACCTTACCCTGAAGCTCGGTGAGATCAGCGTCCTTAGCAAGGCCGGACTGAGATGCAGGAATAAATACCTTAACGGAATTGAGAACGATGATAGCACCGCCGCGAACGATCTCGGTAACCTTACCCTCAAGGATAGTACCTTCGTTGTATGCAGCAACAATGCTTTCCCACTTCTCGGAAGCCTCGATACGGCGGCGGCTTAATGTAGCCACACCGTCAACGTCGCTTACACGAACAGCTACAGCGGTAACTTCGTCGCCAACCTTATAGAGGTCGGACAGCTTAACCATGGGGTCGATAATGTCGTTAGATGTGATAATTCCTGTAACCTTGGCACCAAGGTCTACATGAACTTCAGCGTCAGTAACTGACAACACTGTTCCGGTAACGGTATCTCCTGTATTTAAAGTTTTGAATGATGCATCAAGTAATTCAGCGAAGTTTTCGCCGGTTGTGAGTTCTTTTTCACTCATTTTCTTCTTTACCTCCTTAATGATGCTGCCGGGCGTTGAGGCTCCTGCAGCTATACCCACTTTAGTATGGGCTGTTATACGGACAGCGTCGAGGTCCTCGACCCCCTCTATAAAAAAGGTATTTTTCTGATTTTTTCGGGATATTTCATACAGCTTATTTGTGTTTGAACTGTCCCGTCCGCCTATTACAAGCATCAGATCGACCCTTTTTGAAAGAGCGTCGACTTCTGTCTGACGATTTTCCGTAACACTACATATTGTATCAAAAATTAAAGCATTTGTACAGACCTTTTTTAAATTTTTTTGACTTTTTTCCCATTCCGATAATTTTTGCGTAGTTTGGGACACGCATAAGAGCGTTTTATTGGTCATTTTGCCATAATCGAGGTCCTCGGCCTTCTCAAAAACGAGATATTCGCCGTCAACGTAGGAGCAGATACCCTGAACCTCAGGATGTCCTATATTACCGAGGATGAGTGTAAGCTGTGCATCGCCCGAATGCTTCTCTACGATACGGTGTATCTTCTTTACGTGAGGACAGGTCATGTCACAGACCTTGAAGTATGGATTTCTCTTTGAGTATTCGCTGAGCTTATCGCTGATATCCTTGACAACACCGTGGGCACGGATAACTATAACACAGGGCTTTGAGGCGTCCGTCTCTGAAAAAACGCGATCTATGTCTGCGGCCTCTATTATCTCCACACCTCTTTCCTCAAGGGAGGAAACTATGGTGGGGTTATGTATAAGCTTGCCTAAGGTGTATATCTTACCGCTGTTCTCCGAAATCAGCTTCTCCACCGAATCAACGGCGCGCTCTACACCGAAGCAGAAGCCCGCAAGGGATGCGATCTCAATAATCATTTCTTTTCTGCCCCCTCATGAAGCTTGAGCATTTCCTCGAACACCTTGTCTGCCGCCGCCCTCTGCTCGTCATGACTTCCGCTTTCAAATCCGAGCTCCTTACAGGACAGAGGCTTGCCGATGATCACGTCAACACGGCGGAAAAGGGCAATCTTATATTTCTTGGTGATTATGGCAACGGGAAGTATTGTCGCCTCAGATCTCCATGCTATCATACCCACTCCGGGTTTGATTTCAGACTCACGGGGATGAACACCGCTGTATCTCGTTCCCTGAGGGAACATACCTACTACCTCACCGTCACGCAGATAGGTTATCGTTTTTTTGATCGCCGCAATATCTCCTGCACCGCGCTTGATCGGAAATGCTCCCATACCCTTCATAAACTGTGAAAGAAGGGGTATCTTGAAAAGCTCCGCCTTCGCCATATAATGAATGTCCCTATTCTTTACAGCCATAGTTACAAATATAACGTCGGATGCCGATATGTGATTGGGACATATAAGAAGTCCTCCCTCGTCGGGAACGTTCTCCGAGCCCTTGATATGCACGTTGAACAAAACCTTTATGATAGGTGAAAAGAATGTACGGATACCTGAATAAAAGCTCATTTTTTAACCTCTTTTCGCTGCTGCTTCCTCGATTATATCGATTATTCTGTCAACGCATTCCTCAATGCCGTATTCGGTATTATCAAACATTATCGCGTCCTCTGCGGGAACTGCGGGAGCGATAGCTCTGGTAGAATCGGCTCTGTCACGCTCCGTCATATCGCGCAGAACCTCCTCGTAGGTGGTCTCAACACCCTTCTCGCATAGCTCCTTATATCTGCGCTTTGCTCTGCCCTCGTTCGATGCGGTCATAAATATCTTGACTGTAGCATCGGGAAGGATAACGGTGCCGATATCTCTGCCATCCATAATAACATCATATTTCTTAGCCATATCTCTCTGTATGCCGAGAAGGAAATCACGAACCTCCTGCACCGATGAAACAGCAGAAGCATACATGGATATCTCGGGCATACGGATAGCCTCACTCACATCCTCAGAGTTGAGATAAACACGCTGTACACCCTCAACGTACTTTAATTCAAGAGATATCTCGGGAAGGCAGGAGATGATAGACTCCTTGTCCTCCTTCGCTATTCCCTTTCTCGATACGTAAAGCCCTATAGAACGATAGAGCGCACCCGTATCAACGTATATAAAACCTTTTTTCTTTGCCACAGCCTTTGCTATAGTGCTTTTACCTGCACCGCTGGGACCGTCTATTGCTACGTTTATCATAATAACCTCCGTTAATTATCTGAAATTTATCGTTAGTATCCTCTGATTGCCTTTGCGGCCGCATTGGCTGTAGAGAAGGCTATCTGAAGATTAAAACCTCCCGTATATGCATCCACATCTATGACCTCTCCCGCAAAGTAGAGACCGCTGACTAATTTTGATTCCATGGTTTTGGGATTGATCTCCTTTACGTTTACACCGCCCGAGGTAATTATCGCCTCGGATATAGGGCGGAAGCCCTTTACGGTATAGGTCAGATTTTTCATTGTATCAAGGATGATCCTTCTGTCCTCCTTGGTGAGAACGTTCACCTTCTTGTCGGCAGGTATGCCCGTTGTCTTAACGAATACCGGGATCATCTTCTGGGGAAGAAGGTCACCTAAGGAGTTGATGAAATCCTTGTTGGTATATTTCTTAAAGTCGGAAAGAAGCCTTGCATCAAGGGTTTTTTCGTCAAGCGCAGGCTTAAGGTCGATAATGATTTTATATCTTCCTTTCTGCATATCATGCATATTGGAGGACGCACTCAGAACTAATGGTCCCGTTACACCGAAATGGGTGAAAAGCATCTCTCCCTGCTCGGAAAATATTATCTTGTTCTTTTCAGCATCATGAACGTCAAGTCTTACGTTACGAAGAGAAAGACCCATCATCTCTGCGGGCTGCCTTTCCTCGGTAATAAGGGGTATAAGTGAGGGAATAAGAGGGGTTACAGTATGGCCTGCCTGCTTTGCAAGGCTATAGCCGTCTCCCGTTGAGCCTGTAAGGGGATAGGAAGCACCACCCGTTGCCACGATAACCGTATCAAATTCATAGTGCTGCCCATTCTCGGTCACAATACCCTTGACACAGCCATCCTCGACCGTAAGCTTTGTAACCCTTTTATTTATCGGCTTTACTCCCATATACTTTTTAAGAGCGTCAACTATATCGTAAGCCTTATCGCTTACAGGGAAAACTCTGTTTCCCCTTTCTGTCTTTAAGGGTACTCCTAACTCCTCAAAGAGCTCCATCGTATCTGCAGGTGTGAAGGAATAGAGCGAGCTCATCATAAAACGGGGGTTGTTCACCACGTTTGAGAGAAATTCCTCAGGGGTGCAATTATTGGTAAGATTACATCTTCCCTTTCCCGTTATGGCTACCTTTCGACCCGGCTTATCGTTACGCTCGAAGACGGTAACGTCACAGCCCGCCTCATACAACCTGCCTGCCGCCAACATTCCTGCGGCTCCTGCTCCGATTATTGCTATTTTTTCTGACATATTTTATTCCTACAAGTTATTTGGATTAACATCTATAGATATTGAAAATTTGCCGCCCGATCTTGACAGAGCTTCCTTTACAAGGAAGGAGATCAATGCTCTTGTGGGCTTGTTCGAAACACCTTTGATGACGAAGCGCCAACGGTATTTCTCGTTTATTTTATATACCGGTGCCTCAAAAGGACCGAATAACTGCATCTTAACAGATGGATTTTCCGACAGCAGCACCTTCAGCCTGTCAAGTATAGCTCTGCTCGCACTTATACATTCATTTTCAAAACGACCGGTTATCGTTAAGAGAAAAATATCGCAGAAGGGAGGAAAAACAAGGGAGCGACGCAACGCGATCTCGTTTTTATAAAAGCTCTTATAATCCTGTTCTGCCGCCAATTTAAGGGTGGGATGGTCGGGATTAAAGGTCTGTATAACGGCTCTTCCCGCCTTTTTTCCTCTTCCTGCTCTGCCAACCACCTGAGTGATTATGGAGAAGGTTCGTTCCCCTGCCCTGTAATCGTCTATGTAGAGAGACATGTCGGCAAGCAGCACACCCGAAAGGGTGACGTCAGGAAAGTCGTGTCCCTTGGTAACCATCTGTGTTCCTAAAAGAATGTCCGCCTCATGATTACGGAAGGCTGAAAGCATCTCCTCATAGGAGGCTTTGGTACCTGTGGTATCCGCATCCATACGCAGCACCTTCCTGTCGGGAAAAATTTCGTTTAGCTCCTCCTCGACCTTCTGAGTACCGTAGCCTGAGCATCTTATATGCTCGCCTCCGCAGGAGGGACATTTCTCCGGCATACGGATAGAGTATCCGCAGTAATGACAGACAAGCTTGGCTCCGCTCCTGTAATTATGACGGGTAAGAGATACCGAGCAATGAGGACACATTATCACCTCACCGCACTGAGGGCATCCCGCATAATTTGAATATCCGCGACGGTTAAGAAATACCACCGCCTGGTTTCCCGACTCAAGAGAATCGGATATTTCATCCTTAAGCCTTGAGCCTATAGCCGAAAGCGAACCGCGAGTAAACTCCTCGCGCATGTCAACGATATGAGCCTCGGGAAGCTCCGCCTCGCCATAACGACTTGTCAGCTCGATTAATTTATAATCTCCCTTTTCCGCCTTATAATAGCTTCCTACCGAGGGTGTAGCTGAGGAAAGCAGCATCATGGCACTGTGATATCCGCACCTGAATCTTGCCGCATCCACAGCGGAATATTTGGGATTATTTTCTGATTTATAGGTATGCTCCTGCTCCTCATCGATAACTATCATACCAAGATTCTTAAATGGAGCAAATATGGCACTGCGAGTGCCTATGCAGACATTTACCAGACCCTCCTGCATACGGCGGTATGCATCGTACCGTTCTCCTTGAGAAAGGGATGAGTGCATAACGGCTATATTATCACCGTAATATGCACCGAAAACTGAAAGCGTTTGTGGAGTAAGGGATATCTCGGGCACAAGAATGATAACCTGACGACCCATCTCAAGGACACGGTCGGTTATTGCTTTGATTACACTTGTTTTTCCGCTTCCTGTTATACCGTGAAGAAGGGCGGCACAGGGCTTACCCTCGGACAGCATTTCGCACAGCTTCTGCTCGGCAGCCTTCTGTTCATCATTAAGCTCTATTTTTTTTGCGGGGTCTTCGTTTTCGGAAAAATCGTAGGGGTTACGGTAGAGATCTACCTGTTCAAGCGAAACAAGCCCTTTTTTCACAAGGCTTTTTATCTGAGCGCTTGTCACATCAAGCTCCTTCTTAACGTACTCGTCGGTAGCTCTGCCGCACTCACATATAAACCGAAGAATATCGATCATCTTCTCACTTCGAAGCTTCTTTGTACCATCTATATAAGCATCCGCTTCGAGGGTAACCGTAAGATAATTGAGATATTTATTTCTGCTGTTTTTATCGAAATTAAAATCACGCAGGATATATTTTTTCTTTAAAAGTGTTACTATCGCTTCGTTTGCAATTTCTGCGCCAAGATTTTTTTCAAGCTGTTTCGAGGACACCCGTATACCCTCGTTTATATAGGCATACACCCTCTGCTCGTTTTCTGATAATTTTTCGATATCTGCTTTACCTTCACTTATACTGTAGAAATACTCGATATTAGAAAAGCATGCTGAGGGTAAAATAGCCCTTACGGCGTCACCTGCTGAACAGAAGGTTCGCTCTCTTAAAAATTCCACTAATTTTATCTGCTCGTCACTTAGTACGGGACAGTCTGTCATAAGGGAACGCACAGGCTTAAGCTCCGCCATATCGTGTTCGCATCTGTCACTTACCTCTGTAACAAGAGCAATCTGTGCGGCATTACCTCTGCCAAAGGGGACTGCAGCAAAAATGCCTGCGCAGATATCTCTGCGCAGGTCAGCGGGTACAAAATACTCGTAGGCACGGTCTATCTGATAGGGCGCATCCAATATATATACACGGGCGCAGAGAATCTCGGACATACCGTCACCTCCATGAGCTTATTTTTTAAAGAAATTTAATTACATTGTAGTGCCTTCGGGCACAGTCTCATCGGCGATAACGTATTCGCCGTCCTTTAAGCGGTTAACTGCCGTGGTAACAGCCTTCTCGTCCCTGATCTCCTTTTTGATCATAGAAGCAATAGACTTATCTGTCTCCTTGTTGGAGATAAGCTTCTCGGCAACAGTGCGCTGCTCAACATATTCGTCGGTGATAGCTCTTGCACACTTAGCGGAAGCGATAACAAGGGTATATCTGTTGTACTTACCGTTTTCGGAAAGCTGTTCAGGGGTGGGATAGATCATTTTATTTTACCTCTCTTCAAATATTAAAAAACTTATTATAAAAATCTTTATTCCTTAATGTAGATGATTTCTCTGCCTCAATAATCGAAATAAACTTATCGGAAATCTCATCTATAGCATTGTCATAATTGACAAGAACGTAATCATATTTATCGAAGAATTTCAATTCCTCTCTTGAACGCTCAAGACGGTTTTTTATATCCTCTTCGGTATTGGTACCTCTGCCTCGGAGTCTTGCCTCGAGTGTAGCAAAATCGGGGGGAACGACCAGGATGAGAAGTGCATCGGGGATCTTGTTTTTGATCTGCATTGCACCGTCAACCTCTATTTCAAGAACTACATTCTTTCCCTCGCACAGATCCTTCTCGATAACGGTACGAAGGGTTCCGTAATAGTTTCCGCAATAATAGGTATGCTCTGCAACACCACCCTCTGCTATGAGAGCCTCAAAGCGTTCCTTGGTAATAAAGTGATAATGTACTCCGTCTACCTCGCCGGGTCTGGGATCACGCGTGGTAGCAGAGACCGAATATACAAAATCCTTTGATTTTTCAAAAACCTTATTGAGCACGGTTCCCTTCCCCGAACCTGCAGGACCTGAAACCACTATAAGTATTCCTCTCTTACAGGACATTAATCTTCCTCGCTTTCTTCTCTGTCAGGCGAACCGTTAAAGCGGTTATACACTCGCTCAGGCTCAAGAGCGCAGAGCACCACGTGATCGCTGTCTGTTATTATTACCGATTTTGTCTTCTTGCCGCAGGAAGCATCAATGGCTCTTCCGCTCTCCTTGGCATCCATAACCATTCTCTTTATCGGTGCGGCATCGGGAGAAACCACCGAAACGATACGCTCCTTGACCAGAAGATTTCCGTATCCGATATTTATAAGCTTCATAAAATTACTCTATATTCTGAATCTGTTCTCTTATCTTCTCAAGCTCCGCCTTCATATCCACCACAAGGTGAGCAATCTCGGCATCGTTACACTTTGAGCCTGTTGTATTGACCTCTCTGTTCATCTCCTGAAGGAGAAAATCTATCTTTCTTCCCACAGGCTCATTTGAGGCAAGAATTTCGTCAAAAGCCTTAAAATGGCTTGCCAGACGTACCAACTCCTCATCAATGGCGATCTTGTCGGCAAATATGGCACACTCGGTGAGTATACGCTGCTCATCGGGTTCAACCGACATAGCCTCAAGGGTAGCACGGAGCTTAGACTCAAGACGAGCACGGTAATTCTCAACTCCTACAGCCGCCTTCTCCTCGACCTGCTTTGCAAGCTGCATCAGCCTTTCCTTCTTAGCCATAAGGTCATCACCTATGCGCAGACCCTCCTTGGCTCTCATATCATTATAATTTTCTATAGCTTCGTCAAGAACGGGAAGAAGCTCTGCCCAGTCCTTATCCGTATCCTCCTCGGGCTTAAGCACCGTAAATATCTCACGGTTCTGCGCAAGAGTCATGGTAGAGATATCATCCTTCAAACCGAATGTATCGCGAAGCTCACATAACGCCTTATAGTAACTCTCTGCATAGCCGGGATCGAGACGAATCTCCACACCCTCGCTTTCAAGAAGCTCCACAGAAATATGTACATCGATCTTACCTCTGGAGGTGCCTGCCTTCTGGATATAGGCACGTACCTTCTCCTCAAGATGGCTGTAACGTCTTGAAATTCTGACGTTACAATCAAAATATCTGTTATTAACCGATTTCAGCTCTGCTGTTATATTCTTACCGCCGATCTGGGCAGTGGCTCTGCCGTAGGCGGTCATGCTCTTTATCATAATATAAATACCTCATATATGCTATATAAATTATTGTACTATAACCGATCGCTTTTGTCAATGAAAATAAATCAAGCTTTTGTTAACGTCTTGAAAAAACCATCTCCTGATCCCCGATTACCGTGCCGAGAGCCGTGTCGAGAATGTTACGACATTCATCTCCCGCAACTATAACATGACCGATCATATATTTTTTGAATGGCAGAAAAGCCTTGTATATCTCCCTTGTAATAATAAGGTCAGTATCCGAGGGTGTACTGTCACCGGACGGATGATTATGCACGAGGATAAAATTCGTTCCGTTATTTGAGAAAACCATTTCAGCTATACGTTCCGCGTTAAGGGAAGAATGCTCAAAGGTCCCCTCACAGATGTTTAAATGAGATATCATCCTCATGGCGGCATCGAAAAGAAGTATATCCACTCTCTCACGCACCGAACCGATAAAGCTGTTCAAAAGATACTCGTATATATCATCCATATTTTTAAAGGTGCTGTCGTTCATCTGCTTATCAAGTGAATATCTCTTAAAAAGATCGGGCATCAGAGTAAGACAGGTAGCTGCATTCTCGGCAATACCGTCTACCTTGATCAGATCCTTATAATCAGCCTCAAGAACACCTGACAGAGAACCGAAACGGTTAATCAGCTCATGGGCGATATCATTAGTATTTTTATAAGGAAGCGCAAAAAACAAAAGAAGCTCCAGAACCTCATGGTCAGAAAAGCCGTCAAGACCCTCCTTACGGTAACGTTCTTTCATTCTTAGTCGGTGCTTTGCATGAATATTAGATTCGCTCATGATAACCTCTCAATAAAAATTTATCTGTGAACTAACTTGCTCATTATACCATTTATAAAAAGTTTTTTCAAGTATTTTATTATGATATCATTATTTATTCATATTTTTGGGGTACAATTAAAGCATTCTATGATTTAACTATAATTAATTTCGGAGGAAATGTATATGGAACTCAAGAGAATTGCAGGCTTTGACGGTGTCAAGGGTCCTGTAGTCACCATCGTAATGGACGGTATCGGTCTCACCGATAATGAAGCAGGTAACGCTATCAAGGTTGCAACCACACCCACACTTGATATGCTTATGACAAAATATCCCATGGTAAGCTTAAAGGCTCACGGTACTGCTGTTGGTCTTCCTTCTGACGAAGACATGGGTAACAGTGAGGTAGGTCACAACGCTCTCGGTTCAGGCCAGGTATTCAGCCAGGGCGCCAAGCTCGTTTCCGAGTCTATCGATAACGGCAAGATGTTCACAAGCGAAACATGGTGTACACTCACCGATAACGTAAAAAATAACGATTCCACACTTCACTTTATGGGACTTTTCTCTGACGGTAACGTTCACTCCCATATAGACCACTTAAAAGCTATGCTTGCAAAGACTAAGGAATGCGGCGTTAAGAAGGTAAGAATTCATATTCTTCTTGACGGCCGTGACGTAGGTGAGACCTCTGCTCTTGAGTACGTTGATCCCTTTGAAGCATATCTTGACACTCTCCGCGACGATTCCTTCGACGTTATGATCGCTTCCGGCGGTGGACGTATGAAGATCACAATGGACCGTTACGAGGCTAACTGGTCCATGGTAGAGGCAGGCTGGCAGACCCACGTTCTCGGCGAGGGCGCACAGTATGCTTCCGCTCATGAGGCTATCGAAACAATCCGTGCAAACACAGGTGCTATCGACCAGGATCTCGATCCCTTCGTTATCGCACGTGACGGCAAGCCCGTTGGTACCATCGAGGATAATGACAGCGTTATCTTCTTCAACTTCCGCGGTGACCGTTCCATCGAGATCAGCGTTGCGTTTGAGGCTGAAAGCTTTGATAAATTTGACCGCGTACGCTTCCCCAAGGTTATGTACGCAGGTATGCTTGAATATGATGGCGACCTTCACATTCCCTCCCGTTACCTTGTAAATCCCCCCGAAATAACCAATACAATGGGCGAATACCTTGCTGACACAGGTGTAAAGCAGTTGGCTATCTCCGAGACTCAGAAGTACGGCCACGTTACCTACTTCTGGAACGGCAACAAGTCCGGTAAGTTCAACGAAGATCTTGAAACTTATATCGAAATCCCCTCCGACGTAGTTCCCTTTGAGCAGAGACCTTGGATGAAGTGTGCAGAGATCACCGATAAGCTCATCGAGATGCTTGAGAGCGGCGAATACAAGTATCTGCGTTGCAACTATCCCAACGGCGATATGGTTGGTCATACAGGAAGCATGCTTGCAACAGAGGTAAGTGTTGAGGCTCTTGACCTTCAGCTTGCAAGACTCCTCGCAGTTATCGACAAGCTTGAGGGTGTTGCCATCATCACCGCTGACCACGGCAACGCAGACGAGATGTACGAGATAGACAAGAAGACCAAGGGCGCTAAGCTTAACAAGGACGGCACTCCCAAGGCTAAGACCAGCCATACTCTCAACCCCGTTCCCTGCATCATCTACGATAACTTCTATGCTGACAAATACAGCGTTGTAAAGGACGGCTCCTACGGTCTTTCCAATGTTGCAGCAACAACAGTAAATCTTCTCGGTTATGAGGCTCCCGAAATGTGGGACGCTTCCATCATCGAAGTAAAGTAATCAGATAATTAAACATTAAAAACAAAAGGGGGCAAAGGAATGTCAAAAAAGCAAAAAAACGAGGCATCCAATGCCTCCTCTTCGCTTTTTATCGAAAGCCTTAACAGAGCTCGTGATGAGGATATATGTCCCTCTACCCGTGAATGGGAGACTTCAAGAAAAAGACGTGTATACAGAGAGCTTACAAGAGTGATTATCTTCGTTCTCTGTGCAGCACTCTTTATCTCAAGTCTTTACCGTATTGTAAGAACACTTATCGACTACAAGCAGGCGGAGGATTTCTACACCGAGATGTATGATATGCTCGACAATATGAATCTCGGAAGCGAAATACTTATAGATATACCTCTGAACCGACTTCCCTCCTTCGGAACGATAAATTCTCCCAAGGGAGAGGGAGCGGCATCGTATAATAAGGTCTTTACCCGAATGAAATCAAAGATCCTTGCGATAAAGAGTATAAACAGCGATATGTACGGTTGGATAGTGGTTCCGGGAACGGATAATATCGACCTTCCCGTCCTGCAGACAACAGATAACGAATATTATCTTAATCACGTCTATACCGGCGGATATCTTCAGGCAGGCTCGGTCTTTGCCGATTACCGTTGCTCAAGGGATACAAACGCTAACTTCAACACAGTTATATATGCACACAACATGCAGAACGGAATGATGTTCAGTGAGTTGATAAAATTTCTCGACGAGGAATTTTTTCGTGAAAACGAATACATCTACCTCTGTACCGAAACGGGTATATACACCTACAGAATATTCTCTGTATTCAAGACCGACTATCGCTCGGGTTACGTAGAGACGGGATTTCCGAGTGCAAATGACTTTGTGAAGTTCGCAAACGACATGCAGGAAAAATCGATGTTCAAGCGCGAGGGTATAAGCTTTAATACCGACAGCCGTATCATCACTCTCTCCACCTGTACTAACTCCACATGGTCTGACCGATACTGTATTCAAGGTATTCTGGTAGATTCCTATAACTCGCAAGAGGCTTATAATTGACAAAATAAATTTAATATGGTAAAATAGCTTGACTAAGCTATACGGTCGCGCGATATCATGCCGAAAGGTAGTATCGTGAGGAAAGTCCGGGCTTCACAGGACAGGATAACGGATAACGTCCGCCGAGGGCGACCTCAGGGAAAGTGCAACAGAAATAAACCGCCGTATTTTTACGGTAAGGATGGAAAGGCGAGGTAAGAGCTCACCGGCACACTGGCGACTTTGTGCAAATGTAAACCCTATCCGAAGCAACACCGTTTGTGGGAGCAGATCTTCTGATGTCTGTCCGGCAGAATCCCATGGGTGGCACAGAGCTTTACGGTAACGTAAAGACAAGATAGATGACCGTACACGACAGAACCCGGCTTACTGCTTAGTCTTTATTTTAAAAGAAAGCACGCAATTTCGCGTGCTTTTATTTTATTTTACTTGACATATCGGAATAAGTTATATATAATAATTAGAGTACATAAATTTTATTTATATAACGGAGACAAAATTATGGAAAAAACTTTAAGATTCGGCGTTGTTGGTGTCGGTAACATGGGTTGCTCCCACGTTCTTTACCTCAACGAGGGTAAGGTTATCGGTGCTACCATTACCGCAGCCTGCGATATTAAGCAGGACAGACTCGACTGGGTAAGAGATGAAGTTAACCCCGATATCAAGCTTTATACAGACTACAAGGAAATGATAGATTCCGGTGAGATCGATGCAATCATTATCGCTACACCTCACTATCTCCATCCCGTTATCGGTATCTACGCCTTTGAAAAGGGTCTTCACGTACTGAGTGAAAAGCCTATCGGCGTTTACACCAAGCATGCAAAGGACTTTATCGATGCTGCAAAGAAATCCGGCAAGGTGTTCGGTCTTATGTTCAACTGCCGTCCCGAGCCTTATTATAAGAAGATCAGAGAAATGGTTAAGGGCGGAGAGCTTGGCGATATCAAGAGAAGCATCTGGATAATCACCAACTGGTACCGTACTCAGGACTATTACAACAGCGGCGGATGGAGAGCTACATATTCCGGAGAGGGCGGCGGCGTTCTTATCAATCAGTGTCCTCACCAGCTCGACCTCTGGCAGTGGATCATGGGTATGCCCACCCGTGTTCGTGCATTTGCTTCCTTCGGTAAGTATCACGATATCGAGGTTGAAGACGAGGTTACTGCATATACCGAATATGCTGACGGCTCCACAGGTGTATTCATCACCACCACAGGTGAATATCCCGGTACAAACCGTCTCGAGATCACAGGTACCAAGGGTAAGTTAGTTTACGAATTCGGTAAGCTCACATTCTACCGTCTCGGCATGGACGAGAGAGAATACTGCTTCAATGCTGATGACAGCTTCGGTGCTCTTGAATGCACTGAGGAAGAGGTTATCGCTACAGGCTTCACTAAGGGTCACCGTACAGTAACTCAGAACTTTGTTGACCACATTCTCAACGGTACAGAGCTTCTCGCTCCCGGTGAAGAGGGTATCAACAGCCTTACTCTCTCCAATGCAATGATTCTTTCTCAGTGGACAGACAATTGGGTTGATATCCCCAATGACGGTGAGCTCTACTGGGAGATCCTTCAGGACAGAATCGCTAACTCCAAGGAAAAGAAGGTTGTAAACGAGAAGGTTTCCGATCTTTCCAATACATTTAACATGAAATAAGACAACTAAAAGGCGGTTTTTAAAACCGCCTTTTTGCATGTCTTTAACCGTCCTGCTCGTCCCAGACTTCAAGCATTTCCGCCTTAAGCTTATCAAGGTATTCCCTTTCGGCATCAACGTATATACACGCCTCGCAGAATCCGTTAATACCTATTTCGGGCTCGGTGGTACACTCATTATCTTTATTATAGACACAAAATATATTTTCGCATTTCATTTTTAACACCTCCCACCGTGATATCATATTATATATCACTTATGATATAATATTATAGTATATTTTTAATATATCTGTCAATATATAATGATATCAGGAGGTGTTATAAATGATAAACGAACCCTTGAAGATAAAAAGACGCGGCGAGGACGGACATAAAATGATCACCGTACGCATTAAAGAGGAAACGTTGGAAAAATTAGATACTCTTTCTTCCGAGACCAACCGCTCAAGAAACGAGCTTATTAATCTTATCCTTGAGCACGGTGTCGAGAATATAGAAATAGAATGATACAGCTCCCTTCATCGGAAGGGAGCTGTCTGTTATGAAAGGAAATCATGTTAAACTAAACGTATTTATCAATTTTTTTGCAGCCGCAGTGTTTATTATTCACCGATTATTTTCGCCCATGCGGCAGTAATAAAGAAATCCACATCACTCTCGATGACCGTATTTTCATCAACAAGCGCATCGTTATAGTACCAACCGAGGAAGCTGTAGCCCTCACGTACGGGAACGGGAAGCTCGCCTAAGCTCTCACCCGAAATAACGTATTTATATTCGATGTCACAGCTTCCGCCGTCAAGTATGAATACGACTTTATTACCCACAGCCCATTTAGCAGTTAATATCGTATCTGTATCAAAAACAGTATCGAATTTGGCTCTTTCGCCGCCTTCATTAAACCACCAACCGTCGAATTTATAACCCTCTCTTACGGGAAGAGGGAGAGTGCCGACCGTATCACCTGCGGTGATACAGCGTACGGATTCTTCACATTCTCCACCGTTGGCATCAAATTCAATTTTACAAAGTAAGCTTGTGTAGTAAAGATAGTTTTTGAATATCTGAGCTATCTCGGCTCTTGAAGCAACACCCTTGGGATTAATGGTATTCTTATCGGTACCCTTGATAACACCTATCTCTGCGCAGAATTTCACACCGTCCTCAGCCCAGTCGGAAACTAAGGTATGATCGTCAAATACGGAGATATCCTTAAGCTTTGCGGTATCTATACCCTGCTTATCGGCATAGCGGTAGAAGAGAGTGGCAAGAGATTCACGGTCTATATTCTGACCGACACCGAATTTACCGTTTCCGATACCCTTAACGTAGCCGTTTTCGGCTGCCCAAACAACAGAGGGACCGTACCACGAATCAACGTTAACGTCGGTAAAATCGCTCTCGGTGTACTGTGTAAGATCCGCATCTGCAATTCTTGCAAGGATAGTAACAAACTGCTCACGGGTAAGCAAGCCCTCGGGATCAAATTTGTTGTCACCTATACCTGTCATATAACCGTTATATACACAGAAATCAATTGCGGAACCGTACCATGATAAGCGATAATTTACATCCGAAAACTTATATACTGCTCCCGCCGCATTTGCAAGCTTTATGAAATCCTCTTCGCTCAAATCCTCTATAATTCTTGTAAATCGACAGGAAGGCATTGAAGGCTCATAAAATTCAAATTCTCCGTCCTTATATGCAAAGAAGCCCTTCGGAGCGCCAGAATCGGAGAAAGAGAATTCATAGTTTCTTATAACTATATGGGTTATGACCTGGGAATGCATTCCCCCAACCCTAAATACGCCAAAATGATATCCGCCGATCTCACCGTAATAACTTCTGAGTTCAAGTTCTTCGGGGTAATCACAACCTAAATGATCGAGATCCCAACCTATATTTTCTCTCATCTCTTCCAAAAGACCTTCGGGTAGCTCGGTGCTTTTTGCAAAAATACTGTTTGGAAGGATCATCAGCATACATAGAATCAGTGCCAAAAATCTTAAAGTGTTTTTCATAAATTTACCTCCTGCATTACCATTTTGGTATAGAATCGTTTTTCTTTTTTATGAAATGTTTAATTTATTATACAATATCATTTCATAAATAAATATTACTAATGATACTACTAGTATTTAAAACAAACTTTGCTTTCAGACATAAAAACACCACCTTTCTTTTATATATAGTTGTTCTGATAAATGCTTGCTGTCAATTTCAACAAACATCCAAGAAACATAGGGTGAAAATCGTTCATTTTGTACCTCTTTGCTATATAAATCGAAATCGGAGGTGCTTTTATAACAAAAATTGTTGCTTTTTTATCTCAATTTACAATTTATTAATATTTAATTCCTTCTGCAATCTTTATCAATGTTTCTCGGGGTATCTGTCCATAGACACTAACGGTATATATTTCGTTACCCCAATAAATACTACCGCTACACTCATTATAATTATAGAACAAAAATGCATCATTTCCGTTGACGGATATCTTTTCCTTTGTGGTTCTTTCCGAATCAACCGTCATATCGGCAGTTCCGGTGATACGAACCTCAACCACTATACCTTCATTTTTATCATTCATATAAATATGTGTTTTGGCTATCTCATTTTCATTGCTTTCGTATATCTCATATCCCTCGGGTATATACGTAAACTCAACGTTTTCAATACTAAATTCCTCTTCTGCTGCCTCACGGTCTGCAACAGTAACATCATCAAAGTCAACGGCATAGTAGCCCTTTTCTTCATCATGCTCCTTAATAACATCTTCCATGTCAGCCTTATATGAAAGCGGAAATACCTTTTCCGCTATCTCTATGACCTTGCCGCCTACAGCTGCACGTATACCGTCATCGATCATAAGGAGTCCGAAGTAAACGGTTGCGGTGCAAAGAAGAATCACAGCAGCGCGGCTGATATATACCAAAGCAGGACTTTTTTCTCCGTATTTTAATATACGGCGAAGTCTTCGGGCTTCTCTCTCTTGCTTATGTGTATAGGGGAAGAGCTCTCTTATTTCGTTTTCCGGTGGCTCGTTAGCCTGCTCGAGTTCCATATCCTCGTATAATGCCTTAGCTAACATTATATCAAATAAATCGTTGTTAAGCTCCTTATACATCTATATTCTCCTTTTTCAGTATTTCGACAAGCTTTTGCCTTGCGCGGAATATTCTCATACTTACTACAGCTTCACTGACATCCAAAAGCTCTGCTATATCCTTTTCCCTCATCCTATGAAGGAAACGAAGCTGACAGACTTCCTTATATATAGGACTCAGCTCACCGATAGAGTTTTTTAATCTCTCATAGGAATCTTTACTTATCACGATATCCTCGGCAGACTCTATGGATGTTTGTTTATCGATATCATACTCCTCTATATAGATATCGCTGTTCGACTTTTTTCTTCTAAAGTCTATTGCCTTACGTTTTGCTATCAACGTACAGAGATTTCGCAGTTTTTTCTTATCCGAATAGTCGATTTTTTCGATCATATTGATAAGCGCAAGCATTACGTTATGTATTATATCCTCTACGTACCTACGGTCTCCGATCTCGTTCGCTATGGCTGCTGCCATATAACCATAGTAATTTTCATATATATAAATTATTATTTCCTTGTCATCGTCATCTGCGATTATGGAAAGATAGAATGAAAGCATGATGTCTCCTTTTAATTGCCTTGTATTATATAAATCGAATAGTTACTTTTATTTCAAACAAAAAATTGCAGATTTTTTGTTTATTTACATTTTGTTAAAAAACGCAGACGAGATACTGCTCATGTAATATTTTTATTATAGAGCTTTTTTGCTGTCAACCGAAAATATATTGTTTGCGTTACGAAAACTGCGGTGTAAGTGTGTTCACAATTAGTGGAATCGAATGCGGAACAGGTAATCCTCGTGTCGAAACCCTGCAAAAAATTGCCGCTTATACAGGCAAAACTGTTTACAATCTGCTAAAAGTACACGATAATGCTTGAAATGACCGACGATCTATACAGACAGCTATAGCACCCTTCTATATTTGATATAATAAATACGACCCACAGATTTTTCTGTGGGTCGTTAATATATTTTAGCCTAATACGGTTACGGGAATATATCCAACTGTAGGTCTGCCGGGGGCAGTTGCTTCAACAACGATGCGGTTCATGGCATCAACCTGCTCACCTGCAGTGATGGTGAACTCGACCTCGGTAGGCTTATCCTTGAGAAGGTTGTACCAATGGCGCAGATATACGCTCTTATTGGTATCTACACTCCAGCCCTCGGGAAGTATCCAGTTAAACTCGATGTTTCTGGGGTCGGGCATAATGCTCTTAACTATAAACTTACCCTTGAGAGTGCCGTTGGGCTTGATTACGGGTTCAGCATCAAAGCTTACTCTTACCTTGGTATGAACGAACTCCACGTCATAGGACCAGGGAGAACGGTCATAAAGCTTCTTTGCAGCTCTGGAATCTGAAAGTGCGGGGATATTGACCTCGGAAAGATCAGACTCACCCTCTACGATCTCAAGATTTGCTCTGTTAGCACGAAGCATCTCGGGAGCAAGCTTCATGATACGGTCGGTAAGCTCGGTGCAGGTACCTACACAGCCCCAGATGTCACCGCGATTGATAGCAACGGTGATGATTCTGTCACCAATGTGATCCTTCCAGTCCTCGGGAATGGCATCCATACCACCCATAATACCGAGAAGCGCACCAACGGTAGCTGCGGTACAGTCGGTATCGTCACCGCAGTTTATAGCATAGAGCATAGACTTCTTAAAGTCGCCTTCGCCATAAAGAAGACCAACAACAACGAAGCCGATATTACAGGGAGACTGGAACCAGCCGTCCTCCTCGGTGGAGCTCTGATCGTCAAACTCGCTGTCTACGTCCTCGATACCGTCGCAACGCAGCACCGCGTTTCTTGCATCTCTCCACTCCTTACCTGCATCATAATACTCGATTGCGGTGTTGATACACTTAGCCACACGGCAATCCGAAGGGATCTTGGAAAGACCGATCTTGATAAGCTCACGGATATCGTTGCAAACAAACGCCGCAGACTGGATAGCCGCAGTAAACATTTCTGCAAAGGTACCTTCTGCCATGCCGTGGTCAACCATAGCATCCTCTATTGCATACTTAACTGCGATATCGGGACAACCGGGAGCACAGCATGCCCAAATTTCGGAACGGATCCAAGCACCGTTGGAATCCTTCCAGTAGTTCTTATATTCACCTGACATAGGGGGCAAAAGACCCATCATCAGGTTGGATTTACCGATACCGTATTCATTCCAGGTAGGAGGAATGAAGTTGAGCCAGTATTCTCCAAGGAGCTGACCTGTGATAGCACGTGGACCTCTTTCCTCAAGTGCCTTGAGCCAAACGATCTGAAGGTCAAGGTCATCGTTGGGAAGCGCCTCTCCTTCGGGAGTGGTGAAGCCTGTAATGTTGGGAGGCTGTCTCTTATATTCATAAGGGCCGCCCATGGTGCCGCCAATGTTCTTACCAACCCAGCAGGCATAAATTTTGTCTCTTAATGTCTCTTTGCTGTATCTGATCATTGTTTAGCTCCTTTATATTTTTTTGGTTTCGATTTCTTCAACAAATCTCTCGATCATTGCATCGACCGTCATAGAACCGAGATCACCGTTTTCACCTCTTGCACGGACAGAAACCGTACCCTCTGCTACCTCGTTATCACCGATGGTGAGCATATAGGGGATTCTCTGAAGTCTTGCTTCACGGATCTTGTAACCAACCTTCTCGTTACGGTCGTCAACCTCTACGCGCATACCGAGAGCGCGAAGCTTGTCACGAAGCTCGAAGGAATAATCGTTGTGTCTGTCTGCGATGGGGAAGATTCTAACCTGCTCGGGAGCAAGCCAGAGGGGGAATGCACCTGCATACTTCTCGATAAGGAGAGCAAGGGTTCTCTCGTAGCAGCCGATAGAGGTTCTGTGAATAATGCAGGGATTCTTCTTTGTACCGTCACGGTCGGTATATTCCATTCCAAACTTTTCTGCAAGCATCTGGTCGATCTGAATGGTGATGAGGGTATCCTCCTTACCGTGAACATTCTTGATCTGAATATCAAGCTTGGGACCGTAGAATGCCGCCTCACCGATACCGATCTTATAGTCGATACCAAGGTCGTCAAGGATAGTCTTCATCATACCCTGAGCCTCATTCCACTGCTCCTCGGTACCTATATACTTTTCTCTGTTGTCGGGATCCCACTGTGAGAATCGGTAGCTTACATCCTCATAAAGACCAAGTGTCTTAAGCATAAATACGCAAAGCTCGAGACATCCTCTGAACTCATCCTCAAGCTGCTCGGGAGTACACATAAGGTGACCCTCGGAGATTGTGAACTGACGAACACGGATAAGACCGTGCATTTCGCCCGAATCCTCGTTACGGAAGAGTGTGGAGGTCTCGTTATATCTTAAGGGAAGATCACGGTAAGAGCGTGCTCTGTTAAGATATGCCTGATACTGGAAGGGGCAGGTCATGGGACGCATAGCAAAGCATTCCTTGGTCTCGTCTGTAGGATCACCTAAAACGAACATACCGTCAAGATAATGATCCCAGTGACCCGATACCTTATAGAGATCGCTCTTTGCCATGAGAGGTGTCTTTGTAAGCTGCCAGCCGCGCTTCTGCTCCTCGTCCTCTACAAATCTCTGGAGAAGCTGAATGATCCTTGCACCCTTGGGGAGAAGGATGGGCAAGCCCTGACCGATGAGCTCACTTGTGGTGAAGAGCTCAAGCTCACGTCCGAGCTTATTGTGGTCACGCTTCTTAGCTTCCTCTACCTGCTCAAGGTATGCGGCAAGCTCTTCCTTCTTGGGGAATGCGGTACCGTAGATTCTGGTAAGCATCTTTCTGTTAGAGTCACCTCTCCAGTATGCACCGGTAGCAGAGGTGAGCTTATATGCCTTGATAGCACCTGTTGAGAAGAGGTGAGGACCTGCACAGAGGTCAACAAAGTCACCCTGCTTATAGAAGGAAATTATTGCATCCTCGGGAAGATCGTTGATAAGCTCTACCTTATAGGGCTCTTCCTTCTCTTCCATGAGCTTGAGAGCCTCGTCTCTGGGGAGAACGAACTTTTCAAGCTTCTGGTTTTCCTTAACTATCTTCTTCATTTCGCCCTCGATCTTGGTAAGATCTGCAGGGGTGAACTGAACCTCAGAATCGATATCATAGTAGAAGCCGTTATCAACGGCGGGACCGATAGCAAGCTTAGCCTCGGGATAGAGACGCTTAACTGCCTGAGCGAGAACATGGGATGCGGTATGCCAGAATACCTTCTTACCCTCAAGAGTCTCAAAGGTAACGGGAACAACAGCTGCCGTCTCCTCTACCTCAGTTGTAAGATCAACAACCTTACCGTCAACCTCTGCCGCTAACACTTCACGTGTTATAAGCTCTTTTTCTTTTAAAACATCATAAGCTGTTTTCATGATTTCCTCCAAATATATTGTAAGTAAAATTTATTAATTAAATAAAAAGCGCCGCCGGGCGCACCAAATTTCGCCCATTTCTGAAGTGCGAACAACTCACACGAAATGAAGTAATTTCCTATATATTAAAAAATCTCACTCCGCAAAGATACAACATCTTTGTCGGGGTGAGGAAAATACTAAAATTATCCGCACGGTTCCACCCGAGCCTTTAACTCATTTGGTACACTATGCAATTAAACCTCGGGTGGTACCCTTAAAGCGCTTTCCGACGGTGCTTTCAGCCAATGACCCCGCTCTCTGTACCAAGCCACATATAAGGACATGTCCCTTTATTAAAAAACTAAAAGATTTTTTATGAATGTTTCTTGACTTTTTTTCAAAAACATGATAAAATTAATTATGTTTTTGTTATTATAACATTTTAATTGACGCTTGTCAAGACATTGAGGAACAAAATCGGCAACTATGGCAACTGAAAGATCTACGCAAAACAAACCCAAGCCAATGAAAATGCACCTTATGGACATGCTTGGCTTACTGGCAAAAAACAAAAAAATCAGGGTTAGTACAGACAACAAGGCTTATAACGACACTTTAGACAGGGACATCATGACAGCAATCAAGCGCATCGAAAAAGAGGAAAGCGCTCTACTTGAGATGCAATATCCCCTTTCTGAGCCTTCCATGCTTCATGGTTATATGGGACTAAAGAGTTATATTCTCAACCTTTATTATGAGAACACCTTGTGCAACGAATATAACGAGGATGATATCCGTTGGCTCATCGAAACCTATTGCAATACCCGCGACAAGGATGAGGTTTCCGCAAGCTTCAATATTTATAATATAGTGTATCTAAACGCTCTCTTCTGCGATTATCTCAAGAAGGAGTACGGAACACTCAAGCTTACCGAAAAGGACTGCAAATTAGCCCAAAGCCTTCTCGGTTCTTTGGATGTGGAGGCGCGTGAGGAGATACTCTTTGCCTGTGCACGCAGACTTACAGCAGGTAATGTAGCATATAATAACAAAACCTTTTTAAAATATCTGTCAAACATATCTACAGCTATCAAGAGAAAAAACCTTGCATCCTTCCTTGTAGTAGATAAAAATTAATCGGTTTTTCTGAAATTTATTTCAAAAAACTATTGACAAATAGAAAAAATGTGGTATAATAGTCGGGTAGCTGTGTGATGCAGTTACCCGAATTTAATAGATACAAGGGATCGGACAGCGTTCCCAAAGTATTATATGGAGAAGTCGCGTAGCTGGTCGAGCGCGCACGATTGGAAATCGTGTAACGGTCATAAGCCGTTCGAGAGTTCGAATCTCTCCTTCTCCGCCAATAACCAACGACTCATATGGGTCGTTGGTTATATTCATTTATAGGTACTTCGGTAGTACACAACGAATCTTTGGTCGGATGAGGTTGTGACTATCGAGTTAAAGGCATTTTCATTCATTTGAAAATGTCTTTTTCTATTTCTAATTTAATAGATTTCCTATAAAACGATAATAGATTTTTATTTCCTGTACTCCGTCTTCTTGCTTGGGAACACTACCGATTTCAATATGGTCTATCAATAAGAAAACTATCGCTCTTGTAAGCTGCTTAATATCTTTGTATTGTTCTACAAGCCCAAGCCATTTTTCTATACCATCATCGGCTTTTTGATATTTAGCAATACTTTCTTCCAATGCGGTCTTTTTTGACGATATTTCCTTTTGCTCATCAATATAACTTGCCATGAGCGAATCGAACACGTTTTCAGGTAACTTTCCGGAACATTTGTCCTCGTATAACGATTTGATGTTTTTATCAATTGTACTCAGTCTCGATTGCAGTTCATCGATTCTGACACTCAACTCTCTCTTTTCAGCAACACCGTTTCTGTTAATCATTTCAGAAAGCTCTTGTGCCAAAAGTTTGTGTTCAGCCTGAGCTAATTTAGCATGATAACGAATATCATTTAAAACAAACGCAGACAAAACAGATTCTTTTATAGAATGAGTTGTACAGGCTGTTTTTCCGTTGTTTAAATAACGGCTGCACCTATAATACCCAACGGTATTATTTTGTGTCACCTTGGCGGTATGAGAAAGATTAGAACCGCAATCTGCACATCTTAATATACCTGCAAACAAGGCAACATCTTTTCCTGTATCCATTCTGCGACCACGATGCATTTTGTTATCCAATCTATGTTGTACAAGTTTCCATGTGTCAATATCTATCAAAGGCTCGTGTGTACCTTCTACAACGATCCAACGGTCGGGAGATACGGTTACGCATTTCTTTGTCTTAAATGAAGCAATACGGCGTTTCCCTTGCACCATGTTTCCAATATACACCTGATTGCGAAGCATCTGCATAATAGACCCGCTTCCCCAATGGTTATTATCACTTGGTTTTGGATGTTGTCCGCCGGGAAACTGTGAAAAATAGAAACGAGGTGAATCAATACCTTCTGAATTCAATCGTTCTGCTATTTTCCTTGCACTGTCCCCTGCAGCAAATTCTGCAAATATGCGGCGCATTACAGCTGCAGCATAAGGATCGATTTCAAGTATATGCTTGTCCAATGAAGATTTACGGTACCCATAGGGAGCTTGACTGCCCATAAATTTTCCTTGTTGGGCATTACTTTTTTTAACCTGTCGAACCTTCTTTGAAATATCTCTTGGATACCATTCATTCAACACATTCTTGAATGGTGCTATTTCATTTTCTTCTTCTCGTTGTGAATCATAACTGTCATTGACGGCAATGAATCTTATACCGTTTTCCACAAAGAATTCATCGGTATAATACCCTACCTTTGAATAGTTACGTCCGAGACGTGATAAATCCTTTGTAACAACACAGTTGATTTTTCCGATTTCTATATCGCTTATCATTCTGTTAAAATCGGGTCTGTTAAAGTTAGTACCGGAATAACCGTCATCTATGTATACATCGTGTATTGCCCACCCCTTTTCAAAAACATAGTCTGTGAGCATTTGCCGTTGGTTGGCAATACTCATACTCTCCAAATTTCCGTTCTTGTCATCTCTGGAAAGTCTACAGTAAATTCCTACATCATATGTATCTTGCATTATCATTTTTATCCTCCTTCATTTTGCAAAACCACATGACATATTGTTCATGCGATAATTCTACCATATTTGTTATCGTATAATCAATTATGCGAATTCATTTGTCGCAGAAGCTTTTATTATATCTTTGAGGACCGAAACATACGGACTATCACCAAATTGGCTTTTTACCATTATTTTTTTACCGTCAACAATATACAGGGTATCAACTGAATTATCATTATTTACGGTACGATTGATTTCATATATTGAATTCATATTATTACTCCTTAGTTATTACCGTATTTTTGTGTGATTTTGTAGTAATGTCCTTTATGATAGTTACAGAATACACAATTACAGCCATAATCTAATTTCGTGTTTATTTTCCGTAACTCATATTTATCATTCTTAAAGAAATGATTGATACATAGATCACAGATATGTAACTGTACGCTTCTGCTTATAGGATCAAGCAATCCCAAGCTGATTGCTAAGACAAAATTTATACCCATTTGCTGTTGAGAATCTATTTTCCCTATATATTTTTTCAATCTTTGTTTATCTATGGTGCGAATTTGCTCTAAAAGAACAATAGAAGGTGTTTCAAGTCCACCTTCTGCTTCAAGCAAGTAATGTGTAGGGATATTTGCTTTATCTCGTGTGCGGCTTGAAATTGCAGCTACAATGACTGTATTACTTTCTTTATTACCGATATCATTTTGAATGATGAGAACGGGACGGTAACCGCTTTGTTCTGAACCTATCCCATAACCAAAGTATGCGTAATACATTTCTCCTCTATTGAATGAATTATTCATTTGATATAACGATACCTTCAATCTCTGTCATCACGATTGATTTGAAATAAGCACATAACAAATACACCTACTAAACCGCCTAACATCGCTCCGCCTATAAATAATAAAAGTCCTGTCATTTTAAATTTCCTTTCTTTTAACTGAATTTACTTATGTATAACTAACGGTAAAGCTATTGTTCATAGTTTTACCGTTAGTTTTTGTATATATTAGATTCTATTTGTCCTCGACACCCCGAATCAGAATTGGGAAACATCAAACGGCTGACAGCGTATCAGCTCCACGGGGATCTCACCCTTGTGTGGTTCTCACACAACCGCCCCCATTGCCTGCGACGGCTCACGTCGGAAAACGCTTCACGCTCGGACTGTGGCTAGACGGGAGTATCATTGTCCCTATTGCTTGTTATGGCCGCATCGGTAGCTAACCGATGTTATAAGCTGCTGTCTATCGCTCTCAATAAAGATCATGGCGCAACACTTATCGGGCTTATGCTCATCACAATAGCAATAGTAACGTATTTGATGAATGATTATTCGGTTGTCAATGAACAAGCCTGATTACCGCATATAAAAAGTAGCAGGCGAAAGACTTTCCGTTGTCCTTCACCTACTACCTAACTTAGAGGGGTTTTTTTCAAGTCAATTTATATATTTGTTAAAAAAACGAGTAAATTTGCCAATATTCAACTAAAGTTGCCAATATTGTTGACTTATGCAATCGGCGGTCGCCAACGGCAGCTGGTGCGGCGCTCAACGGCAGCAGTGCGGTGACAGCGGCAGCGATTTAATATGGTTGATTTAACCCTCATAATAGTGGTATCCGCAGCAGCGGAAATACA
>SVTI01000099.1 GCA_015063855.1 Oscillospiraceae bacterium | reverse complement strand
AGAAAATTCCACCAATGCCACCTTCCCCGCTGGGGAAGGCTATTAGTGTAGTGCTCTCCGTTAGTTTATTTAAGACATTTTGTCACAGCAAACTCACCACTAAACTATAATTTGTAGATATGCTTATTTCGGGCATTGAAAAATCGATTACTGCTAACTTCAAGCCCGATACGCAGGGTGCAGGGCAAAGCCCTGCCTGTAATTTATCGCTCGCTTCGGGTACTGAAATGACAATTATTGCAAACTTCATACCCGATTCTTGCCGCACCTATTCCACAGTCACCGATTTAGCAAGATTTCTCGGCTTATCTATATCACATCCGCGGTGAAGAGCTACATAATAAGCGAAAAGCTGAAAAGCCACAGCAGCAGTAAAGGGGGCAAAAAGCGGGTCTGTCTCGGGCAGAGAAATCAGGGCATCATATTCGCACTCCTCTGCCTTACTCATACCTATCACAAGTACCTCAGCACCCCTTGCCTTTACCTCCCTGATATTACTTACTGTCTTTGAAAATACAAAAGGGTCGGTCAAAAGAGCTATCACAGGGGTTTTTTCGGTTATCAGGGATATAGTTCCGTGTTTAAGTTCTCCCGCGGCATATGCTTCACTGTGAATATATGATATTTCCTTGAGCTTAAGACTCGCCTCCTCGCAAAGAAGATGATCCATACCTCTACCTATATAAAAAGCATTCTCACAGACGGCATATTTTTTTGCCGTTTTTTCTATTTGTTCCTTTATTTCTATAACTTCCCGTATCGCATCGGGAATTTCTCTGTATAGACAATCACAAAGATCCCTCTGCTCATTCAAAGAAAGTCTTCTCTTCTTATATGCAAGCTTAAATGCAAGCAAATAGATGATCGCAAGCTGTGCAGTATATGCCTTGGTGCTGGCAACGGCGATCTCCGCACCTGCCGAGGTATATAATACTATATCACTCTCACGGGCAACGCTTGAGTTTTCTACGTTAACTATGCCGAGAGCTACTGCCGATAATTCCTTGGCTATGCGTAATGCCGCAAGAGAATCCGCCGTTTCTCCCGATTGTGATATGATAACGGCAAGCTCTCCCGACATATCCTCCGGTGCATTATAACGAAATTCGCTTGCAACCTCATATCTGCATGGTATACCTGCCATTTTTTCAATAAGATATGCCCCTGTCATACCCGCATGCAGCGCCGTTCCGCAGGCTATTATCCTTATACTCCTAAAGCTTGTTAGAATATCTTCAAATGGAAAACGTATAATCCCGTCTATGACATATCTGTCAAGAGTTCGTTTTATTACGTCGGGTTCTTCGTGTATTTCTTTCAGCATAAAATGACTAAAACCATCTTTTTCACATTTTCTCATGTTTCTGTCTGCGTTAAAGCTCTCGGGGATTACCTTTTCCCCTTTTCTGTAAAATTGCAATTTATCTCTACATAGCACGGCTACCTCGTTTGTCACACGATAATAGAGTTTATCAGTAGAATCAATAGCGGTAATGTCCGATGCCAGATACATCCCATTTTCATCCTCTGAAACGATCAGCGGGCTATCCTGACATATCCCGTACACCGTGTCCACGATATCAGAAAAGATCACCGCTATCGCATATGAGCCGTTAATTCTTTCCTTTGCTATCTCCAAAGCCTCTATAGGATCTTCGATCTCTGAATATATGCTGTCGATAAGAGCGCAAACTATCTCTGTATCTGTATCCGAAATGAGATCGTATCTTTCTTTAAGCTTACGGTTCAACTCATTATAATTTTCCGCTATCCCGTTATGAACAATCGTGGTCCTGCCCTTGGTGTGAGGATGTGCATTCCGTACAGATACCTCACCGTGAGTAGCCCAACGGGTATGCCCTATTCCACAAAAGCCCTGAAGACCTTTTTCTTTACATAGAGCTTCGGTATTCCCTATCCTTCCTTCACTTTTTACCGAAATGACCTCATCACCGTCAAACACCGCTATCCCCGCCGAATCATAGCCTCTGTATTCAAGTGCCTTGAGTCCGTAGAGAAGCTTTTCCACAGCATCCTCCTTACCGCAGTACCCTATTATTCCGCACATATATAAACCTCATTTCAAAAATTCTCTTATCCGTGACTCTATTCTGTCCGCTGTCGCCTCCGAGAACAAAGCGTCCTTGGTGCTCACACTTATTCGTATACATGATTCTGTTCCCGACACACGTACCACAGCCCTGCCTTTGTTCCCAAGTTCCTTTGTTGCTTCGTCGTTTACTTCCTTAACCTTTTCCTTAATCCCTTCTCTGTCTGTTACCCTGATATTCCTTGTAACGGTAGAGTAACGTGGTATATCAAAAACAAGCTCAGACAGAGGAAGTTTTTTTCTTGCCATGACAGAAAGCATCATAAGTGAAGTTAAAAGTCCGTCCCCATGGGTTGCCATATCCCCAAAGATTATATGTCCCGATTCCTCTCCGCCAAGATTAGCACCCGTTTTTTTCATCGTCAAGGACACATTTCTGTCACCTACATTACACAACTCTACTTTTATACCGAGCCCTTCACAAAATTCGCTAAGACCGGGATCTGACATTACAGTAGCTATAATACGTTCACCCTTCAACATCCCTCTGCTTGCCAAATCCCGGGCACATAATGCCATAATAATATCACCACTTATCCTGTTTCCTTTTTCATCTGTAAACAGGCATCGGTCCGCGTCTCCGTCGAAAGCTATACCGCAATCGAGATGATTTTCCCGTACGTATCGCGAAAGCTGCGACATATCTGTAGAGCCGCATCTGTCATTTATATTTTTGCCGTCAGGCTCACAAAAGATAAAGTGAGTACGGCATCCCGTCAGATCAAACAACATAGAAGCAACCGAACTAGCAGCACCGTTGGCACAGTCTACCGCTATTTCAAGCTCGGAAATATCTGTATCCAAAAGAGAATACAGATGATGGGCATAATCCATTTGTGCATGTGTAACGATATTTGCGGTCCCGCATTTTTCGTACTCTCTCCAGTAACGGCTCTCAAAAAGAAGGTGCTCAATTTCATTCTCTTTGTCACAGGAGAGCTTCTCACCCTTACCATCAAATATCTTTATACCGTTATATTCCCACGGATTGTGGGAAGCGCTTATCATTATACCGCCCGCATACTCTTCTCTTAAAAGAAGATATGACAAGCCGGGAGTCGGCAAGACACCTGCATCATCCACGTCACATCCCATAGAGCAGAGCCCACAGGCAACAGCCATGAAAAGCATATCGGAGGAGAGCCGTGTATCTCTTGCCATTAAATATTTCCCTTTTCCAAGGACTATTGCCGTACACCTTCCAATATTCATAGCAAGCTCACAGCCGAGCTCCTTACCAACGATACCACGTACACCGTCTGTACCAAAAAGCTTATCCATCGTACTTTCCCCACCTTTTTACCCAATTGTCGTCACCTTTACAAATCGTATTATCAGGAATACATCCCCTTAGACTGATATTGGGGTATACTATACTGTTTCTGCCGATGACTGTTCCGGGATTAAGGGTAACGTTGCAGCCTATCTGCACACCGTCACCTATAAGTGCACCTAATTTGCGAAGTCCCGTGTAATATTTTATATTATCAGTCCTGACCACTACCTCACTACCGTCACATTTTAGATTAGATGTAACACTCCCTGCCCCCAGATGCGACCTATATCCGAGTATAGAATCGCCAACGTAATTAAAATGAGGCACTTGACACATATTAAAAAGCAGAGAATTCTTTATTTCACATGAGTTTCCTACCACACTCCCTCTGCCAATAATCGTTTTTCCACGAATAAAGGCGCCGTGACGTATCTCAGCCTCTGCACAAATAATACAAGGCCCATTAATTTTACATGCTTCACTGATAAGGGCTGTTTTAGATATCCATACGTTTTCAGAGGGTGAATAATACTCTTCTTTCGAAAGACTCTCACCCACTTTGCAGATAAAGTCAGAAAGCCGCTCCAATGCTTGCCATACATAGCCAAAGCTCGATATATAATCACCTGCTATACTCTGTTCAAGATCAAACATTTCCTTCACAACATCACCTCTTCTCTCTACCTATTATTTACGGCAATTAAATTTATATGTAATTGCGGAGGGTACCCTACCGAAAAAATTTACTATGTGATAATATGTAGGCGAGGTGATAAAATGTATATTGATTTTGACATTGAAAATCAAACTTTACGGCGAACAGACAATAATATTCTCGCCGCAAATTCGCAATGCTTTATAAAAGCAAGATTCAGCTTTGACCAAAGCTGGGAAAAGACAGACAAAAAGGCTGTGTTCTGTCACAAAAAACTCTGCTACAGAGTAGGCCTCGTAAACGACGAGTGCCTGATTCCCCATGAGGTACTCAACGAGGGATTTTTTACCGTTTCGCTTATCGGTACTAAGGCAGAGGAGGGTTCTGCTCTCCGCGCCACGTCAAATACCGTAACGGTAGAGGTGGTAAAGGGTCCATGTCTCAATTCACAAAACGCCGCAGAGCCCACCCCTCTTGAGATAGAGAGGATAGAGTCGATTGCTCAGTCTGTCAGAGACGATGCCGACAGAGGTCTCTTCAAGGGTGAACGGGGAGAACGCGCTACGCTTAGTATAGGCAAGGTAACTACTCTTCCTGCAGGAAGCCAACCGATTATCACAAATTCGGGAAGCGAAAGCGATGCTGTATTGGACTTTGCCATCCCCAAGGGTTTTGACGGAGGATCGTTATTTACCGTAGGAAATCTCTCGGAGCTTAATCATCGTTGTAATGATGCGGACAACCGAGGTGAAAATGAGCTTTACTTTATTTGGGCGGGAGCTACCGAAACCGTAGAGTTAAAGGACGGCTCAAAATACGATATTACGGCAGCCTGCTGCTATAGGCTATGCTTTGAAAAAGCAGAGGATACTCTGTATTTCACATCTTTAGAGAGAAGATGTGATCTCACCGGTACTACAGGTACGTTTGATGCCTTTGAAAGCGCCCGCGCCTTTGTTTCACGAACTAACAGAGGTTTCTGCAGTAATACCGAAAATGACGGTAAGATAGATATCTTCCTTTTCGCAGGGCAGGATAACAGCGTCGGCAGAGCTACGGTATACGATCAGAGTGAGCCTTATAACGTATTTCTTTCGGTAGACATCGATAAAGGCTTCACCTATCACAATACTCTGTACACCTCTCCCACAGAGATCCGTGAGCCGATCCAGTCAAACGGCACTCTCGGAGAATACTACGGCTATGTTCCCGCATTTATCAATTCTTATTATGCGGTAACAGGCAGAAGAATATGCGCTTGTTTCAGATCGGGCAGGGGATATTCGCTTAATCAGTTTCTTCCCTTTGTTCTTGATGATAAGGGGAATGATACCACCACTCACGGAACGCTGTACAGCCAGATCGTGTATCATCTTAACACCACAAAACAGAGGTTGCAGGATAACGGATATACTCCCGGGAAAATATATCTCGTATGGTGCCAGGGTGAAGCTGATGCAGAAAAGTACGGTACGGCAGATGCGCCCAATACAATAGAGCAAAGTCTGCATTCCTATGATTCCAAAAAATCCTACTATAAAAAGACCTTCTTAAAAATTATTGAAGCTTTAAAAAGGGACGCGGGACTCGAAAAGACATTTATTATCCGCATCGGTCATACAGACACCACACTTAATAAGCCGATAATCGATGCCCAATCGGAATTATGCAGAGAAAACAACGATTGTATACTCGTCTCTACCTTTTTCAGCGGCGCAAAGGCATTTCGTGACTTTGACGGCAGAGTAAGAGATCTTTCAAAATCAGAGATAGGCTATCTTCCCGAGGCTTACCTGCGTACGGGTATGGAGGCGGGACTCAATACGGGTCTTTATATAAACAGCGGATGCAAGCCCGTAATACTGGACTACGAACCCTTATACCTTGAGAACATCGATAACAGTTCCGATGAGATCTATGACAGCGCCGCAGATAAATACATATACGATCCACTGCCTGTAGGTATTTCGTATATGTTGTCCTTCAAGAGGAGTATAGAATGAATACCACAGAAATAATAACCTTCATCGGTGAGCTCTCTGTACTTACGGGGATAGTTCTTCCTCTGATCCTGAACGTAAAAAAAATCTCAAACGGTACCCGATGCCAATTACGAAGCGAGATGCTGCGCATATACTATAATAATAGAGAAAAAGCGGTAATTCGTCAGTATGAATATGAAAATTTTGTTATTCTCTACGAGGGGTATAAGGCATTAAAGGGTAATTCCTTTATAGACAAAATTTACCGTGAGGTTCAGAAATGGGAAATAATCACATAAGGAGATACGGATGAATACACTATTAAAAAATATTGCAAACCTGATAAAGGTTAAAACAATCGTTACGATAATAATTCTTTGGGTGTTTGCCGAGTTGGCTTTACGCGGAGATATATCCGCAGATAACGTGACCATAATCGTGTCATCCGTCATCGCCTTCTATTTCGGCACACAGCACGAAAAGAAAATTGAAAAAAAGGAGGAATAAAAATGCTTAACCCATACAAAGGCGGAGCATTCAGAGTAAGCTCTGAGTACGGTGACCGCTTCTTAAACGGCAAAAGTGAGTTTCATCCCGGGCTTGACCTTGTAGGAGAGTCATCAAAGGAGATCTGTGCTATATGTGACGGTGTTGTTATTCAA
>SVTI01000005.1 GCA_015063855.1 Oscillospiraceae bacterium | reverse complement strand
AAACTTAAAGTTTCAGGTTGAGTTTGATTGCATTAAATAAGCTTTAATTATAATGATGCTCTACTCATCCACCGTTGCGACGGTCCCCCTTCTCTTGCTAGAGAAGGCAGGGCTCCCGTCCTTCGTTTGCGAAAGATGTACTGTTACAGTAAACTTACCGACAAATTACAGTTTGAAGGGCTTTGCCCTTCACCCTGCTCTTCGGGCTTGGAGTTAGCGGTAATCGATTTTTCAATGCCCGAAATAAGCTAAGCGATAAATTACAGCTTGAAAGGTTTCACCCTTCAAGCTGTAAGATTTTGTCCTCTGAACAATATATTTGATTAAACAAATTACTTCAGTTAAGGAACGAATTTTTCATATCTTCCCGAGTATCCTTGCAATAAATGGGCGCTTGGATTTCATAGCTCCTTTAGGACAGAATTCCTGACAGCAGAAGCAAGCGATACAGCTCTTGCGGTCGATATGTGCCTTACCCTTTTTCATAACTATCGCCTTTGCCGGACAGATGTTTTCACACACACGGCAGCCCACGCATTCATCCTTTTTCAGCTTCGGCTTTGACTTAACGGCAAAACGTATGACCGCCGCCATTCCGCGACTGACTATATTCGGCTTTCCCTTTTCAAAAACTATGCTTGCGGCATGGGCAATATTTTCAAAATCGGGAATACAGAACTCCTTATAATCTCCATAGATATCAAGCTCCTCCACGCTTTCGGGGCACAGACCTCTTCTTTTGGCGGAACGGAGTATGGGAAGCTTGTCGGATTCGATGCCTAAAACCTCGGCGCAGATCATATCCGCCTTATGGGGATTTTTTGAAGCTATCACACATCCGATATGTCGGGGTGTGCCTGCGGTAGGGCCGTTACCCTCCATACCCGTAACCGCATCCACGATATTAAGAACCGGCTTGAAATACTCATCTATATCTACTATCATATCCGCGAACCTATCATAATCGGGGAAACGGAAATGGTATTCCGGCTTTATCGTACCGGGGATAACACCGAACATATTCTTTGCAGCAGAGGACATACCCATCATACCGTGAGTCTTGAGCTTAGCAAAGTTGATGATAACATCCACATTGTCAAGCCATGTGGTATACTTAAAGCTCTTTAATACCTCTGCTTCGTCATAAACGGCATCCTTCTCGGAGAAATCACGGTTTAATTTTGCTCCCGCCTTCTCCACGCTCTTCATTCCCGAAACGGAATAGATACCCCCAACATAAGCGGCATTATAAAGTCCTCCCGGACTGTCGCCCACTATGACCTCGGCACCTCTTTCAAGGAGCATTCGGGTAAGCGAGGACACCATCTCGGGATGGGTGGTCACAGCCTTATCGGGCTTGGCTCCCGAAACGAGGTTGACCTTAATGCCCACCTTCATACCCTTCGTTATCATGTCAAGACCGCCGACAGCCGAAATCGCCTCGTCAAGCGCTCTGTCTACATTTTCCTTTTCGTAGTCCTTACAGGTTACAATAGAAACATCTGCCATTTTTTGACCTCATAAATATAATTTATAATACTATTATACCTCATCGTCCTCTGAAATTGTAAACAAGTTGTAAAAGCTCAAAAAAAGCGAGAAAATGTCACAAAGCTGTGATATAATTGACTCGTTAAAAATGAATTTATATTTATTGGAGGACAATAAAATGGCACTTGTTACAATGAGAGAAATGCTTAAGGAAGCAAGAGCTCACAAGTACGCTGTAGGCGCGTTTGAGTTCTGGTCTTACGACTCTGCTTACGCAGTTTGTGCAGCAGCTAAGGAGCTTGGCGTTCCCGCAATTCTTCAGGTTGGACCTTACGAAAAGGAATTTATGGACGGTTATGAAAATGCAGTTGCTATGGCTAAGATGGCATCCGAGCACTTCGACCTTCCTGTAGCTATTCACCTTGACCACGCTGAAACCTACGAAGAGGTTGTTGAAGCTCTTGAAGCAGGCTTCACATCCGTTATGATCGATGCTTCTCAGTATGATTTTGAAAAGAACGTTGAGCTTACCAAGAAGGTAGTTGAAAAGGCTAAGGAATACGGCGCATCCGTTGAGGCTGAGATCGGCAAGCTCGCAGGTAACGAAGGTAACATCACAAACGACGAGGACGAGCAGACAGATCCCGCTATGGCAGCTGAGTTCGTTCGTCAGACAGGTATCGACTGCCTCGCAGTTGCTATCGGTACAGCTCACGGCTTCTACACCAAGCCCCCCAAGATCAACATCGACAGACTTAAGGAGATCGCAGCACTCGTTGAGATTCCCCTCGTTCTTCACGGTGGTTCCGGCACTCCCGAGGATAAGGTTGCTGAGGCTTGCGGTAACGGTATCGCAAAGGTTAACATCTGTACAGAGTTTATCGCTGCTTACGGTGCAGGCTTCAACGGCCAGAACACCGAAGGCTTCAAGTACAACGTACTTTCTCTCTTCAAGGAAGGCAGAAACCACGGTTCCGCTCTTGCTAAGAAGAAGATGGAGCTCTTCCAGACACACAAGATCTAAGTGGCACCTGAAAAGCAATATAAATATTTATTACGATAGAAAAAATCTCTGCTTTCGGGCAGAGATTTTTTTCGTTGTATTTAATTATTATTCTCTTTTAATACCTTACTTATCATAATAATGATTTGGAGAACGGTGCTTTTCTGCTCATCGTTCAAATCCTGCATACACTTAAGGATCCTCTCTGTATATCTGTCGATACTTGTGGAATAATGATCCTCGAAGAAATATGTGATATCTATATCGAGAGATTCCCCTAACTTTTCCAACAAACCCACCGTGGGATTTCGTTCACCGCGCTCTATCTGACCAAGATAGGTTGGGGTAACTCCTGACAGTAATGCAAGCTGTTCCTGCGAGAGCCCCGTTTCGATACGCTTTTTTCTGATTTTTTCACCAATTTGTTTTTGAATCATATTCATTTCCTTTATAAAACAACAAACAAACTATAATTGTTGTATTTTTAGTAACTAAAATTATTTTACCCCCTTGACATAGGAATATCAAATCATTATAATAATTATAACAATAACTATAGTTACTATTTTGGAAAAGGAGACAAGCTATGGAAAATAACGGCAGAAACAAAAGAATTATCATACTGCAAATCATTTGTATCGTTTGTGTTGCAACATTGCTGATAACGGGGATCTTTGGTTCGGGGGTAGGCAGACTTATAAACAGAGCCAACGGTATGCTTTCGCAGGATAAACCGGTCTCGTCAAATGAAAAGCCCTCCGAAACAAATGCCGGCAGCGAAAAAATAGTATATGTTGCGGGTGTTATACGAAATTCTGGAGACGGATGGCAGCTTATCGAGGATGACAAGCATGCACCTCTTAATTGTAAGAGCGTTTCGGTAAATGAATCGAAGGGCTCGATAAGTATTAATTATTCCGACCTGAATATCAAAAAAGTTATCACATTCACCGTTACTCCCGATGAGACTCTCTCGTCCATGGGATATACCTGCGGTGCAAGTGTGGGTATCGATCACACAGATGTTTACATTTACCGGGAAAAGTTGGGCATCATATTGGAAAAGAATCCGAACAAGGTAGTATCATCCAACGGCAATCTGTGGTTTTCGGGTATGTTTGAGATTGAATAGCGGGTAAGAACCGTAACGATGATCGGGCTTGATATAAATATATCTTTTTTTCAAAACAAAATTAAATCCTCATAACAGAAAATAGTCTGCTTACGATAAGCAGACTATTTTCTGTTATATTCAATTATTTCAGTTTTCCTTATAACATTCAAATATCTCGTCTACGCGCTCAATATCCTCTTTTTTATTCTTGGTAAATGCACTGACAAGGGGAACGATTATCATTGATATCGCCATAGCCGCAACACCCATCTCGGGAGATCTGGCAGCAGCGGCAGAGAAGCCTGCCTCGTTCGTCAATGATATCACGAGGGTTGCTCCTCCAACGGTAACAAGACCTGAGATAACACCTGCAAATGCGCCGATCTTAGTAATCTTCTTTGAGAATAGACCCCAGATGTAGGGACCGATAAAGCATCCCGATACGACACCCCATGAGAAGGACATAAGGCTTACGATTATCGGAATATTCTGTGTAGCAAAGATAAATGAGCAAAGTACAAATGCGAAGCAGAGGAGTCTGGTGAGAAGCATCTGCTTATCAGACTGTATCTCCTTCTTTCTGAGCGAGGGAATAAGGTCAACCGCAACTGCGGAGGCTGAGGTAAGTACTACCGCCTCAAGCGTGGACATGGATGCGGAAAGAAGAAGTATCATAATAACCGCCAAAAGTATTATACCTAATGTACCGTTACCCAATACCTCCATGAGAAGTGCGGGAATTACTGCATCAATGCCGCCCTCGGGAAGCTTACCGCCGAGAACGAGTCTGGAGGTAGAGCCGATAAGGTATGCACCGCAACCGATAACTATACAGAATATTGTCGAAATTATAGTGCCGCGCTTGATAGCCGCCGTATCCTTGATGGCATAGAACTTACCTATCATCTGAGGAAGTCCCCAGGTACCGAAGCTTGTAAGCATTATGTTGAAGCAGAGGAATCTAAAGGATGAGCCTCCGAAGATATTTGTCAGCTGACTTCCCGTTGTGGGATTGGGATCGTCGGGAAGAGATTTGAAATTGCCGAGATTTTCGATAAGGCCGCTGATACCGCCAACGCTGTCATGAGTAAGAACCGCCGCAACAAGACATATAACTCCGACGATCATAATAATACCCTGTATCATATCCGTATAAGAGGTAGCAACGTAGCCTCCTGCCACAAGGTAGATCGCAGTAAGCGAAGCTATGATAAGCATCCATACCCATGTGTCAACACCGGGGAATATTGCGCTGAAAAGTGAACCGAGACCCTTATATACAGCGGCGGAATAAGGAACGAGGAATACGAAAATTATTACAGCACCGAAAATCTTCATGCCCTTTGAATTATATCTTTTTTCAAAGTAATCGGGCATCGTTCTTGCATTCAGCTTCTTGGTTATTTTTCTCGTACGGTTGGCAAAGAGAAGCCATGATAAAAGACAGCCGAGTATCGCATTGCCCACACCTATCCAGATAGCACCGAGACCTATATTCCAGCCGTGCTGACCTGCATATCCTACGAATACAACCGCAGAAAAGTATGCCGTTCCGTAAGCAAAGGCTGTCGCCCATGCGCCTATCTTTCTTCCTCCGAGAAGAAAGCTGTCTAAGTTCTTTGATCTTCCGTAGCTGAAGCAGCCTATAAATGCCATAATGGCAGCATAAACGGCTAAAGCTATAATAGTGTAAAGTTGTGCGCTTGTCATTTTAATGTCCTCCCTGCAAAGCCTGAAATATGCACTGTATTGGGGCTTGATTTTTTCTGTATTTGATTATATAATATTATCAAGCATTAGTCAAACGAATAGTTTTGATGTTTGTTATCGATATTTTCGATGGAGGATGAAATGGAATTACGCAATCTTATCACCTTTACCCACGTAGCCGAACTCGGAAGCTTTACAAAGGCGGCGGAGCTTCTCGGCTATTCACAATCAACGATATCCTTCCAGATAAAACAGCTGGAGGACGAATTGGACTGCCTTTTATTTGAAAGGATCAATCACACGATAACCCTGACAGAACGCGGTCACGAGCTTGTATCATACGCCCATCAGGTAAGAGCACTGACCGATGAATTCAAAGAAAGTCTGACAAAAGATGAGGATATCAACGGGCATATACATATAGTTACCCCCGACTCGGTATGTGAGGAAATGATCAATTCACACTATATTGATTTTCATAACAGATACCCGAATATCTCGGTAAAGTTCACAACTGCAGACACCTCTGTCATGTTCGATATGCTCGACCACAATGAGGCGGATATTATCATAACCCTTGACAATCATTCCTACCATAAGGACTATATTATCGCAAAGGAAGAACAGCTTTCCATGCACTTTGTCGCAAGTGTAAATTCAAAATATGCAAATATCAAAGATCTTTCTGTGAAAGATATAATTAAAGAGCCCTTTATTCTGACCGAATACGGACAGGGCTACAGACGAGTATTTGACAAGGAGCTCGCCAAGCTCTCTCTTGAGCTTACACCCGTACTTGAAATCGGACGAACCGATATAATCACCTCCATGGTCGCCCAAAGCAATATGATATCTTATCTGCCCGACTTTGTTACCGGGAATTTGATAGCTTCGGAAAGGCTCTGTTATCTCGATGTCTGTGATATGAATTTAGACATATGGAAACAGCTCATATACCACAAAAATAAATGGCTCTCAAAAAGCCTTAAGACCTTTATTGAATACGTTAAGGCTTATGAGTTTACGAATGATTAAAGCAGGAATCGGTTTGTGATTCCTGCTTTTTCCTATATTCTCTTTATCTTTACCATACCTACTGTCATGTCGTCTCTTTCACCGTTTCGCTCTCTCGCCTCCTCTAATATTTTTTCGCACATATCCCGAAGACCTACCCCCTTCTTCCAATCATTTATCAGCATATCCATAAGCCATATTCCGTCCTCTGTGCCATCACAGATACCGTCGCTTATCATGACCACCACGTCGCCGTGCTCAAGCTCAAATTTAACCTCCTCTGCGTTAAGCTCTTTTATAATACCCACGGGCATGGTATTCGATGCTATCTTAAATATGCTGCTGCCTCTTATAATATAAGAAGGTACCGCACCACTCTTGACAAAGGATGCCTGTCCGTTCAACAGATCAAGCTCCATAAGATCTACCGTAGCAAAGCTTTCACAGCTTTTCTGCCGAAGAAATGAATTAAGCATCTCGATTGCCTGAGCCTTCTTATTACCTGCACGAAGCATTTTATCAAGATATACTCCTGCAAGACGTGAAGAAAGTGCCGCATCTCTTCCGCTGCCCATTCCATCGCTCAAAAGTGCATAGAAATAATCTCCGCTGTTCTCAAAAAAACTGATGCTGTCTCCGTTGATATCCTCCTTTTCCTTTTTCTGAGAGATATGGGCATACTCCGCCTTAAAAATACGCTTGCTTCTCATGCTCATAGTGATATGATCCCCCTCTATGGCAAAATTGGGATATGACAGGGGCGCCCCCAAAACCCTTTCAAAGGCACGCTGTATCTCCTCAACTCCCAATTTGACACGGGCAAGATCTATACCGCCCGCAATCACTCTCTTTTTTCGCTCTCCGTAAACACAGAGGTTTGTAGAGGTAAAATTCAGATAACGAGCTTCACTTTTTATCTTGGCAGTCAGCTTCTCATCTATCTCGTACTCTTTGGCATTCTCAGTCAGAGCCTGCTCTAATAACGCCGCCATAGCGGAATAATCTATGGCAAACACCTCTGCCTTGCTTCCGCTTATAGCATCCTTTAGCTGATTCGAATATCTTTTATTAATAGCCTCGATTATCTCCTCGATACGGTTACATCGTTTGGCTACATATTCGGGCACATCCGACACACCTATCACCTCTCCATTATATATAGCAAGACTTAACTTGTTCAATGTTTCACGGGTATCGGGGTAATGCTCGTCCCAGCATATTATCCTTCTCGGACATTTCTCGCAGAAGCCCTCAAAGCATTTTTCCACCGTCATACCTACAGACGATATCTCCGGCTTTTTTTCCGCACAGGACAGATTATAAAAAACAGCGGCAAGAGAGGACATAGCATCCGACATGGCACGAAGTCTTTTTTCTGAGGCTTCGTTCTTTTTTTCGCTTACCGCTATACGGTCTCCCATATTTTCGGGCATACTTCCACTTCCGGTATATATCCTCGGCTTAGGTAATATACCGAGTCTTTCGAGAGGAAGGTATATCAATGCTGCACAGAGAAGATCGGGCGCAAGGGCTGAAAGGGCTGAAAAACCATCGGCATATATTCCGTATACGATTCCCGTTCCGAGAGCTGCTATTATGGCGTGGAGACTACCCAACCTCCAAAAAAGTCCCGATATCAGCGATGCTATGGCAAAAAGAGGAGCATATATCACGTTATATGCAAGACCTGCAAAAAGACCTGCCACCCCGCCTCGAAGCATTCCGCATTCCTTTGATATATGAAGGGTTATGATAAATGCGAGAACCGCCGAAGCGCTGAAGCCGAAAAGGGTTACGTCCTTAAGTGCGAAAACTGTAAAGCTCATTATGGCACAAAGACCAATATCGTGATATGCGGTGTATCTGTTACCACCCTCCAGCGCCCCACAGAAGGCAAGGGTCAACACGGGCGCAAGAAGAACTCCCGAAATAAGACCGAAAAGGTCATACCACAGAAATCCGTCAGAGATACAACGTATCACCCCGAGAATAAGCATCACCGCCGAGGAAAAGAGTGCTCGGTAGAGCTTGGTCTCGGCAAAAAGCGGAGAGGCGAAATCATTTTTTGACATATAGGATATACTGAAGCGAGCGAGCATGGCTATACTGTATAACAGAAATACCGATACTGCAGATCCGGTAATAAACAACGTTGAGAGTATCAGTCCGACGTAAATAAAGGGTATGTATCTGCTTGCGGCACAGAATAAGGATATGCCGAGAGGATAGGTCGAAAAGAGCATCGACGACCCTCCGAACAGGAATCCCAAAAGCGAGAAACCAAGTCCCCTTACCACATAGTTGAGTCTTAGATTAAGGGCCTCCTTACCTTCCTCAGGTGAGCCTTCTATACTTATATAATTCGAAATGAAGCTCCCCAGAGCAGTTTTTGCCCTTAAGTATATCTCCTTGGGCTGAAATTTTCTTTGATTTGTTGTTTGCTTGTCCATTTTTGTTTTCCGTCCTTGTTTGTTTTCTTAATCTCTTGTTTTACCTATGATTATAACTTCATTACCCAAAAACATCTGTCGGGAAATCAATGGAGTTTAGTAGTATAAATTGCGTTTCCCGACGGAAAATAAAAAAAGACTTAATTCCCTGCAAAAAATATAAGCGGAAATAGATAATCCTATAGGGATAAGGAGAAAAATGTTATACGAATTTTTAAAATTCCCCGTAAGGTCTTGAAAAGTTCGGAATTATAATATATAATGTAAAATAGATAATTATTTTTTCAGGGAGACGTATGTAAAATGATTTTAGAAAACATCGACTTTATCACATCGCTTGACGAGGAAGTGGGAGCGGCAGTCAAGCTTGAATATGACAGAGCTCAGAGAGGTATCGAGCTTATCGCTTCCGAAAATGTAGTATCCCCCGCTGTGCTTGCGGCTATGGGTACAACTCTTACAAACAAATACGCAGAGGGTTACCCCTCCAAGCGTTATTACGGCGGCTGCGAATGTGTAGACGTTGTAGAAACTATAGCAATTGAGCGTGCAAAAAAGCTTTTCGGTGCTGAGGCGGCTAACGTTCAGCCTCACAGCGGCGCACAGGCAAACCTTGCAGTTTACTTCGCACTTCTCCAACCCGGCGATACCGTTCTCGGTATGAATCTTGCACACGGCGGTCACCTTACACACGGAAGCCCCGTAAATATGTCGGGTAAGTATTATAACTTCGTACCCTACGGTGTATCGGATGAGGACGAAAAAATCGACTATGACGCACTTGAGGCAAAGGCAATTGAAGTTCAGCCCAAGCTCATCGTTGCAGGTGCATCCGCATACCCAAGAATTATAGATTTCAAGCGTATAAGTGAGATCGCAAAGAAGGTTGGCGCATATTTCATGGTAGATATGGCACACATCGCAGGTCTTGTAGCGGCAGGTGTTCATCCCAATCCCTGCGAATACGCTGATGTTGTTACCACCACCACTCATAAGACTCTCCGCGGTCCCAGAGGCGGTATGATCCTCTGTCGCGCAGAGCTTGAAAAGGCAATCAACAAGGCTGTTTTCCCCGGAACACAGGGAGGTCCTCTTATGCACATCATCGCAGCCAAGGCAGTTTGTCTCGGTGAGGCTCTCAAGCCCGAGTTCAAGGCTTACGGCGAGCAGATAGTAAAGAATGCGGCGGCATTTGCTGACGAACTTAAGAATGAAGGCTTCGACCTTGTTTCCGGCGGTACAGACAACCACCTTATCCTCCTCGACCTCCGCAACTTCGGTATCACAGGTAAGGAGCTCGAAAAGAAGCTTGACGAGGTTTATATCACTGTTAATAAGAACGCCATCCCCAACGATCCCGAATCCCCCTTTGTAACCAGCGGTATCCGTCTCGGCACAGCTGCTGTTACCACAAGAGGATTTAAGGAAGAGGATATGAGAGTTGTAGCCAAGATGATCAAGCTCGCAGCAAGTGATTTTGATAACTCCGCTGATCTTATCAGAGAAACAATTACAGGGCTTTGCAAGAAGTATCCTCTTTACGAGGGCTAAGCACCTGCGGTGCGGCTGTGCTTCGGGCATGAAGCATACAAGGAGTTGAGCCTCAATGCCCGAGTCAGCGATTCAAATATTTTAAAAGTAGGTAACAAAATGCCAATTAAGATTCCACGCGGTCTGCCTGCAGGGCAGATATTAGAAAATGAAAACATATTCGTAATGGACGAGTTCCGTGCGGAGCATCAGGATATCCGACCTCTGAAGATCGCTATCCTTAACCTTATGCCCACAAAGGAAACTACAGAGACACAGCTGGTAAGACTTCTCTCCAACACCTCTCTGCAGATAGACCTTACTCTGCTCTCCACAGCCACCCATAAGCCCAAGCACACCTCCGCTGAGCATATGGACGCCTTCTATAAGAGTTACTATGATGTTAAGAACGAGAAGTTTGACGGACTTATCATTACAGGTGCACCTGTAGAGGATCTTCGCTTTGAAGACGTTGATTACTGGCCTGAGCTTGTAGATATACTCGAATGGTCAAAAACTCATGTATTCTCCACCATGTATATCTGCTGGGCAGCACAGGCAGCTCTCTATTATCATTACGGTATCCCCAAGTACCATCTTGACAGCAAAATGTTTGGGGTCTTCCCCCACCGTGTGCGTCTCCCCAGACACCCCCTTGTGCGCGGATTTGACGAGGAATTTCTTGCACCCCATTCAAGACACACAGAAGTACTTTCCGAGGATATAAAAAAGATACCCGAATTACTGCTTCTTTCCACATCGGAAATGGCGGGAGTATATCTTGCCGTAGCATCCGACTGCAGAAAGGTGTTCGTTACAGGACATTGCGAATATGATTATAATACTCTCTCCAAGGAGTACTTCCGCGATGTGAACAAGGGACTTAAGATAGATGTTCCCTACAATTACTTTCCGGATGACGATCCAACAAAGATACCCCCAAACAGGTGGCGCTCCCATGCCAACCTCTTGTTTTCCAACTGGCTGAACTACTGCATCTATCAGCCTACACCCTTTGATCTTAACGATATTAAGTGAGGCAGCTATGAACACTAAGGAATTAATTCAAGCAATAAATGATAACAAGCTCAACGACACATTTGCACTTCTCTACGGAGAAGCAAAGCTCGAGCTTAACAAAGCAAGATATATCGAGGCGATCAAGGAATTTGAGACTCTCTACGGAGAATGTGAAGTGTCCCTCTTCTCCGTACCCGGCAGAAGTGAGATCTCGGGTAACCATACCGACCACAATCACGGCAGAGTTATCGCCGCTTCCATCGACCTTGATATCATCGCGGTGGCATCCAAGCGCGATGACATGACCGTTTCCGTTACAAGCAAGGGCTTTGACCCCGATAACGTTGATATCGCCAACCGTGTAGTAAACGCATCCGACTTCGGTAAGTCCTCGGCGCTTATCATGGGTGTTGCAGACGGCTTTGCCAAGGACGGCTTCAATATAGGCGGTTACAATGCTTATACCACCTCAAACGTTTTCAAGGGGTCCGGACTTTCCTCCTCAGCGGCATTTGAGGTAATGATAGGTAATATCTTCAACCACTTCTACAACGAAGGAAAAATAGAAAACAGCAGAATCGCCATGATAAGTCAGTATTCCGAAAATGTATTCTTCGGTAAGCCCTGCGGACTTATGGATCAGATGGCGTGTGCGGTAGGCGGATTTATCAACATCGATTTTGCCGATAAATCCAATCCCGTTATAAGAACTCCCGACTTCGACCTTACCTCCTATGGCTACAGCCTCTGCATTGTAAATACAGGCGGCAACCACACAGACTTAACCGACGACTATGCCGCAGTTCCTGCAGAAATGAAGGCTGTTGCATCCTACTTCGGCAGAGAAGTCTTGGGAGATATCACAGAGGAAGAGGTAGTTTCTGCGATTCCCGCACTCCGTGAGAAGTACGGTGACCGTGCTGTGCTTCGTGCCCTTCACTTTATCGATGAAAACAAGAGAGTTGACGAGCAGGTCGCGTGCCTTTCCGAAAACGACCTTGAAGGCTTCTTCAAGGGGGTTATGGCATCGGGTGATTCAAGCTTCAAGCTCTTACAAAATATCTTCACCACAAAGAATCCCGCAGAGCAGGGACTTACCCTTGCCCTTGATCTCACAAAGAGAGCTCTCAGCGGTAAAAACGCTGCATGGAGAGTTCACGGCGGCGGCTTTGCAGGTACCATTCAGGCATTCGTTCCCAACGAATGTGTTGAGGATTACAAGCGTTACATAGAAAAGGTATTCGGTGAAGGCAACTGTCATATCCTTATGGTACGTACCAAAGGAGCAATAATGCTGTGAGCAGATACAAGGTAAAAAGAAAGAGCAATCCGAAAAAGGAGTTGAAAAGGGAGGCAAAAAAGGTCAATTGGCGCCTTGTCCTTATAACTCTGATTACCGTGTTGCTTGTTTTCACGGTATACCAGACGGCACTTCACCTGATGTTTGAGTATATAATCCATATATACTCGATATCGGCGGGAATACTTACGGTCATCTTCGGCATAATGAACCGCGGCTTCTCAAAATTCGATCCCGACGAGGCTGTTTTCCCGGATAGCTTATCCGAGGAAGAGAAAAAAGAAGCGGTCATAAAGGAGGAAAAACGCAGAAAAGCGGCAAGAAAGCTTCTTATCCCGCTGACTGCGATTCTCATAACTTTAGCCTTGGATATGGTATATCTTTTCTATCTTGAGCCCATAATGAAGTAAAAGATGATAAATAACTTTGAAGCATATACGTTATTCTCCGGCTCCTCGGGCAACAGTCTGTTTGTCAGAGCCGGAGATACTAAAATATTGATAGATGCGGGCAAAAATATGAAAACCGTACGCACGGCACTTCTCTCCATCGAGCGTGATCTCTGCGAGATAGATGCCGTGTTCATCACCCACGCGCACAGCGACCATACTATAGGTCTGCCCGTAATATTGCGTAATTACCCCATGCCCGTTCACGTAACCTACGATACAGCTGTTCAGCTTGTGGAAAAGGGCAATATAGAATATTCCCGTCTCAGTGTGCATAATGTCAGAGAGAGCTTTAAGATAGGTGATCTTGAGATCCGTTCCTTCGTGACTCCCCATGACTGCAGAGGAAGCGTGGGCTACATACTCAACTATGCAGGCGAATACCGTATGGGAATCTGTACCGATACGGGATGCATCTCCAAGGAAATGGTAGAGGAGCTTTCGCTCTGCGACGGAGTTATAATCGAAGCAAACTACGACGAAAAAATGCTCCGCGAGGGACCTTATCCCTATGTCCTGAAAAAAAGAATAGAGGCAAACACAGGGCACCTATCAAATACCAATGCCTCACGACTCTGCTGTATGCTGGCAAATGCAGGTGTCAAAAAGATAATGCTTGCCCATCTCTCAAAGGAAAATAATCTCCCTGAGCTGGCATTAAAAAAGTGCTGTGCCGCTTTGTATGAAAGCGGACATACCGATTTCGATATTACTGTCGCGGACAGAAACGTACCCACGAGGTTTTAAAATGTTAAATATAAATATTATATGCTCGGGCACGGGTAAGGTGAAGGACTCATATTACCGTGAAGCCTGGGCAGAATATGAAAAAAGACTCGGTGCATACTGTAAGCTTAAGTGCATCGAGGTAGGAGAAAAGGACAGCGATATTCTCGCCGCCCTTCCCAAGCGCTCCTTCGTTATAGCACTTGCCGTCAACGGCAAGCAGCTTTCAAGCGAGGAGCTGGCGGCAAAGATAGATAACCTTGAGGTACAGGGCAACTCTGAGATAACCTTCATAATAGGAAGCTCCGAGGGCTACGGAAAGAGTGTAGAGGATGCATCTGACTTTCTTCTCTCCTTCTCCAAAATGACCTTTCCTCACCGACTGATGAGAGTCATATTACTGGAGCAGCTCTACAGAGCTATGAACATAAACGCAGGCGGTAAATATCACAAATAGCAGCCACAGCAGAATTTTTTACTTATTAAGGAGGTATATAAGGTGAACGAAAAAGCAAAAAGAAGCTTGAAGCAGATACTGGGGCTTACCCTCTGCGTATCAATGACCTTCGGTACGATACATCTTTTTGAATATATATCCTCCATACCCAAAGAAGAAAAGCTCAACGAGTCCTCCGTTGCCATAACCGAGGAAATATTTATGCCCGGACTCGATACAGAGAACGGCGGCTCAGATATTCTGAGCGAATCGGGAGAATACGATCCTGTAAGCGATCTTATCCCTAATAATTCTGTCAGTTATACTCCCGCACCCAAGCAGGATTATACAGAGGAGATAGGAAAATACCCCCTCGCCGCTGATCTTAAAAAGGAAAAGTATACCTTGGATTCGGACGATTATGATCCGTCCGCAGACAAAGTCGCTTTGGTCAAGTCCTCCTCTCAATTTGAATCAGAGCTTTCACTCAAGGAGTATACCGTCCAAAAAATAGTCCGTGAAAACGCACCTAAGGGCGGTTATAACTACAAAGCAGAGGACGAAAAAGCGGATTGCCCTCTTCTTCGCCCCTATTACGGCTTTATTATCTATACCACCTCCAAGTCGGTCAAGCTTCTTGACTCGGAGGGAAACGTTCTTATCAAGGATCTGAAGGGCTATGAGCCTGTATACAGAACCACCCTTGCAGGCGACCCTCTGTTCAAAAAGGAAAACAAATATTATTTCTATGCGGATAAAAAGATTGAGGACAGCGGGGCCCTCTTCTTCGACGAGGTAGAGGCAAACGATTTCGAAAAGCTTCCCGCGCAGGAGCCCACCGCATATAAGTATTTTAAATACAATTACTATATCATAACTACTAAATATTATAACCAAGAAGACAAAAGAGAGATCCTTATGACCGATATCTCGGTTTCTACCCCTAAGGAGCCCATGATGGTTGAATATCTGGTCAACGAAAAGACTCTCAACACCCTGACGCTTCCGGATATGAGCAATATTAATAGCCATAAGCTATACCCATTCTGCTCGTATGAATATGATAATGATTTTAAGATAACCAAGATACTCTGGGGATACATGGACGAACAGGGTAATGAAGCCATAGCTCCCCAATTCTTCGCGGCATACTCCTTCAACGAGGAGGGCTATGCTGTAGTAGTTGACGTAAACAATCACGTATGTATCATCGATACCAAGGGTAAGGTCGTATACAATCCTTATAACGAGCCTATATACCTTGAAGAAATGGCGGGAGGTTATGCCCGTGATATCTTCTACAAGCCCGATACCTACGGCATAGAAAGTACGGGAATGTTCTATATAGACAACGGCTTTGTCCGTATGAGAAGAAGACTGGTGGACACAACTCAGGGCAGTACCATGGAAAACTACGCTGTCAAAAACGAGACTCAGGCTGTAATCGCACCCGATGGCACACAGGTGGCTTATCCTGCCGATTACGAACTTGTTGCATATAGTGACGGTATACTTCTCTTAAAGAAGGGTATCAAATACGGCTATATGACCACCGACGGTATCTGGCTTATCGAGCCTGTATTACGTATCGCGAAACCCTTTTCCGAAGGCCTTGCAGTCATAAGCTATGACAATGAAAAGCTCGGTGTTATCGATACCGAGGGAAATACAGTTCTTGCCTTTATATATTCTCACATAGAGAGCTGCTCGGGCGGAGTTATCACCGCCTATGAAAAGGAGCAGGGCTGGACTATATATAACAAGCTTTCAAAGGATGCAGATAACAAAGACGTTAAAAATCCCGTGCTTACCTTAAAGCACAGAGCTTTGGCTCAGGCAAAATATGATTATTATAAATCACAGGAAAAAGAAACCCAAGCAACGATCCAAGGAGACAGAAGATGAGTTATTACAGAGGGGATGCAGACATTGCGGTAATAGGTGCAGGTCATGCGGGAATAGAAGCAGGTCTTGCGGGAGCAAGGCTCGGTCTTCATACCCTTGTATTCACAATAAATTTAGACGCTGTAGGAAATATGCCCTGTAATCCCTCTATAGGCGGCACGGGTAAAGGACAGCTGGTTCATGAGATAGATGCCATGGGCGGTGAGATGGGCAGAGTTGCGGACACGGTTACCCTCCAGTCAAGAATACTTAACCGAGGCAAGGGTCCTGCCGTTCATTCCTCCCGTATTCAGGCAGACAGAAGAAAATATCAGGACAAAATGAAAAAGATCCTGGAGAATACAGATAATTTGGAGCTTATTCAGGCAGAGATCGTCCGTGTAGGCATTGAGGGCGGCAAGGTTACAGAGGTAGAGACCTCCTTCGGTGCAATATGGCGGGTCAAGGCTTGCATTATCTGTTCGGGTACATATCTGAACGGCAGAGTTATCACCGGTGATACAGCATATAACTCGGGACCTGACGGAATGCTGGCGGCAACACATCTGACTTCTTCACTTTCAGAGGCAGGAGTACGCTTCATGCGATTCAAGACCGGAACTCCCGCAAGAGTTCACCGTGACAGTATAGATTTTACCGAGCTTGAAATACAGAACGGCGACGACGATATACACCCCTACTCTAAGGACACGGACAGACGTGAATTTTCTAAGCTTGAGCAGATCCCCTGCCACGTTGTCTACACCAATTCAAAAACCCATGAGATAATCCGCTCCAATCTTGACAAGAGCCCGCTCTACTCGGGTAAGATCAAGGGCACGGGTCCCCGTTACTGTCCTTCTATAGAGGATAAGGTGGTCCGCTTTGCTGATAAAGAACGCCATCAGCTCTTTATAGAGCCTATGGGCTCGGACACCAAGGAGATGTATATACAAGGATTTTCTTCCTCCATGCCCGAGGAGGTACAGATGCAGATGCTTCATTCCCTCAAGGGCTTTGAAAACGCACAGGTCATGAGAACCGCTTATGCCATAGAATATGACTGCATCGACCCCACCCAGCTCTATCCCACCCTTGAATTTAAAGAAATATCCGGACTCTATGGCGCAGGACAATTTAACGGTTCCTCGGGATATGAGGAAGCGGCGGCTCAGGGTCTTGTAGCGGGTATAAATGCAGCTCTTAAAATAAAGGGCGAACCGGAGCTTATACTTCCCAGAAGCAGCTCCTATACAGGAACGCTTATAGACGATCTTGTAACTAAGGGTACTAACGAGCCCTACAGAATGATGACCAGCCGAAGTGAATACAGACTTCTGCTTCGACAGGATAATGCAGACAAGAGAATGTGCGAATACGGATACCGTGTCGGACTTCTTCCCAAAGAAAGATATGACCGTGTTCAGCGCAAGTATGAAGAGATAGAAAAGGAAAAGCAGAGAATGGAATCCACCGTCATCTCTCCCCTGGCGGCTAATCCTCTGCTCGAAAGATACGAGACCACTCCGGTAAAATCGGGTGTGCGCTTAGCCGAGCTTCTGCGCCGTCCCCAGCTTGATTATGAAGCATTGAAGGAGCTTGACACTAACCGTCCCGAGCTCGATGAGGAGATCATCGAGACAGCCTCTATAGAGATAAAGTACGACGGATATATCAAGCGTCAGCTCTCGGAGGCGAGAAAGCAACAAAGCCTTGAATCCAAGGCTCTGCCCGAGGATATCGACTATAACGATATCAAGGGACTTCGTCTTGAAGCAAGACAGAAATTAAATGCTATAAGACCTAAGAATATAGGTCAGGCTCAGGGTATCTCGGGTGTAAGTCCTGCAGACATCTCGGTTCTTATCATAACCCTTTGGGGAGGCAAGGAATAATGGACTTTCGCGTAAAATATTTTGAAATAATGGAGAAGAACTTTCCCGACAAGCGTTATTCTACAGATACACTTTCCGAAAAATTCGAGATACTCTATAACGAGCTTGTTTCCTTTAATGAAAAGGTGAATCTCACCGCAGTTACCGATGTTGAGGGTGCGATCTCTAAGCATTTTGCCGATTCTCTTCTTATAGAGGAATATATTCCGAAAAATGCAAAAATAATTGACGTAGGATGCGGAGGAGGATTCCCTACCCTCCCCCTTGCAATCGTACGTCCCGACCTTGAAATAACCGCCCTTGATTCTACGGAAAAAAAGTTGAAATTTGTCTCACTTATGGCAGAGAAGCTTGATTTGAAGGTAACCACCCTCTCTGCAAGAGCTGAGGAGGTAGGCAGAAAAGAGGAATACCGCGAAAGCTTCGACTGTTCGGTTGCCCGTGCAGTGGCAAGACTCAACGTGCTCTCCGAGCTATGTATCCCCTTAGTACGTGTAGGAGGACTCTTCATCTCCTGCAAGGCTGCAATAGGCGAGGAGGAATATAATGAAGCGAAAAAGGGCACGGAAATACTCGGTACCTCTACCAAGGCTGTGTATAATCCAATCCTATATACCTCAAGCGAGGAGCAGAAAAGAAGTATATATATATTCAAGAAGGCTTCTGCAACCCCTGACAAGTATCCCCGTCAGTATGCTAAGATAACAAAGAAACCGTTATAAAAGGAAGGTCAACGACCTTCCTTTTATCAGCTTGTCGATAGGTTTATCGACAAGCTGTCAGACTTCGAAAAAGGCAGGTAGGTTTTCGTGAAAAGCCTCCGTAGGCGTACTAAGTACGGTAGTGAGGCTTTTCGCGGAAAAGTGTGAAAAAAGGGCTAAAACTCGATGTTTTAGCCCTTTTTGAATGCTTATTCAGTTGGTTTAGAGTATCAGATGTTATTATTAAAAAATCTTTTTGTGAGAATAAAACTTTTGATAATTATTAATTTCACACGTCCGACCAACTTTTTCGACAGTCTGAAAGGAAGGTCAACGACCTTCCTTTCATTCTTCATATTCTGTATCTACAGAGAGATCGACCTCAATATAATCCATGGGATCGACGTGAGCATCATCGAGCATTACCTCAAAATGAAGATGACTGTCATCCGCTGCTTCTACCGATGCACTTTCACCTACCATGGCGATATTCTGACCGCACTTCACCTCTGAACCTACCTCGATGCCCGAGGGAAAATCTTCGCTCAAATTCATATATCTCGATACCATTCCGCCGCTGTGAGTAACCTCAAGACAGCTTCCCATAAAGGGATCGTTATACTTGTCGGTAACGGTACCGTCGGCAAATGCCGCTACGTTAGTTCCGAGCTCAGCGGTTATATCTATACCGCAGTGGCTTCTGTAATCATTCATTGTAACCGAAAATACGGGAAGATCTATGCTGAAATCCTTTGAAAGATAACCTGTAACGGGGAGACAAAATTCTGTGGGGACAGAGGCTATCACGTTGGGGTCATCGGTCATTATATTACCCGTATCGGTGGTTTCGGGGATAATTTCAGATGGCTCTGTAACCATTGTATCGGAGATATCATCGGTAGCCATATCGTTGGTCTCATCTCTTATCGTATCCCTGTCGTCCTTTGAATCTCCGAAGAGATCCTCAGAGATGTCATCTCCTATGTCGCTTATATCCTCTTTTACGTTGCTTACAGCATCACCGAGATCGGAGTCGGCAGGATCTTCGATGGCATCAGTTTCCTTGACGTCATCGTTTTTGTCATTGTTTGTAGTTACTATTGCTATAATGACCACGGTAATTATAATTGCCGCGATCACAATGAGGGCAAGCAAGCCCGAGCTTTTTTTATTGTTGTTATCCATTTTGCAGATACCGTCCTTTTTGTTGGTTTGCTATTATTTTCACCGCATTTTTGCGTATTATTCACCGTCAAAAAATATTGAATGAAAAACCACGGTTTTTTAATAAAAATAAATGCAAAATCTTGAAAAAACTATTGCATTTTTCAAAAAAATGTGATAGAATGTTATTTGCCTATGATTATTCAAGTCAATTTACATAATTGTTATTAATATCATTGAAATTTTGGAGGTTTAAAATGGGTACACTCAATCTCGTATTTGGAATAGTTCTTTTGGTAGCGGCAGTATTTCTTGTAATCGCCGTACTTATGCAGTCAGGTAAAAGCCACGGTCTTTCCGGTTCTATCGCAGGCGGCGCTGAGACATTCTTCGGTAAGACTAAGGGCAAGACCATAGACAAGGTTCTTTCCAAGGCAACCACCGTCGTTGCTATCATCTTCGTAATCCTCGTTATCGTTGTTTACGTTCTTCAGCCCAACCCTGAAAAGCAGCAGGCTGCAGCTGATGAGACCACAACAGCTACCGAAACCACAGTAGCAAATGATACAACCGCTCTTCCCGGCGGAGTTGACACCACAGTTGTTGACGATACAACAGAGCCCGCTGAAGAGACCACAACCGTTGAAGGCGAAACAGAGCCTGTTACCGATACAACAGTAGAAGATACAACAGTAGAAGATACAACAGTTGCAGAGTAATTGAATATAACTTAAATCTTAAATAATTTCCGCCTATATCGTAAAGAATATAGGCGGTTGTTTTATTATAGGTATCATTAAAAATGTACTCGATGGCTGAAAGACTGATTCTTCAGTATCACACTTTACTCCGAAAGCTTGAAATAGCTCCAATTTTACACACAAAGATTTAAAATAAAAGGAAAAATGGAAATCAGAGATAAAATATTAGAAATAATCAAAGATAAGGATTACCGTCCCAAGACTATAGATGCTTTCTATTCCGAGCTTATATCGGAGGGGGCTGATTTTGTCGAGCTCTTTCAGGCGGTAAACCGCCTCGAGGAGGAGGGCGAGATAATCATTACCCAGAGGGGTAAGATAATGCCCTTTGAAAGCTCGGGATATTTTATAGGCACCTTCCGTGCCTCACAGAAGGATTTTGGCTTTGTTACCCCGAAGGACGGGGACAGAGCAGATTTCTTCATTCCTCCCGATAAGACAATGGGTGCTATCGATGGGGACACCGTTCTCTGTTCCCTTATAGAAACCGAAGAGGGCAAAAGCGACGTTGCCCGAATAACAAAAATAATCGCCCATAGCCTTGAAACGGTTATCGGCACACTCAAAAAGCTTCCCACAAGGGGCAAAAAGGGCAGACAGCTCTACACCATTGTCCCGGATAACAAAAAATACAATTTTACCGTGATCTGTACCTCGAACGAAGGTATAATTCCAAAGCCCGGAAATAAGGTCGAGGTCAGGATAGTTAAATTTCCCAAGGCCGGCTCTGCCGCCAAGGGTGAAATAATACGCGATTTCGGCGGTGCATATACAAGAGAAGCGAACTACGAGGCTGTCCTTCACGAAAACTCGATAAAGACCGAGTTCAATAAGGAAACTCTTCGCGAAGCGGACATCGAAGCACAGGATATTCCCGATTGTGCCGACGAAAGAGAGGATATACGTGACCGTATGATCTTCACAATAGACGGAGCCGATGCCAAGGATCTCGATGATGCCGTATCGGTTGAGCGCACCGAAAACGGTTATATTTTAGGAGTTCATATAGCCGACGTTTCCCACTACGTACGTCAAGGCTCAGCCCTTGACAAGGAAGCTATAGAGAGGGGTACCAGTGTCTACTTTGTAGATCAGGTTGTTCCCATGCTCCCCAAGGCTCTCTCAAACGGAATATGCTCCCTGAACCCCAATGAGCCGAGAAGAGCGTTATCCGCCTTCATTTCAATAGACAAAAGCGGCAACCTCCTGGGTTGTGATCTGAAAAAGACCCTTATCGAATCGAAGGTAAGGGGCGTATACAGTGAGGTGAACGATCTCTTTGAAAAGGGATCCAAATCAGAATTTTTCGATAAGTATTCTCAACTCTACCCCGATACCCTGCCCATAATGGAGGAACTCTACCGCATTTTGGCGGCGAAATCACACAAACGCGGTGCGTTAGAGCTTGAAACGTCAGAGGCAAAAATACTCGTTGACGAAAACGGTATCCCCTGTGATATCATTAAGCGTGAAAGAGGCGATGCCCAAAAGCTGATAGAACAGTTTATGTTGGCGGCAAACGAGGGTGTGGCAAATTGGCTTCACGATATGTCGATGCCCTGTGTATACAGAATCCACGAGGATCCCGATCCCGACAAGATACACCGATTTGCGATTTTCGCCCATAATTTAGGCTTGTCCACCTCTGCTTTCTCGGCAAAGAAGCTCCATCCCTCCATGTTTACAAGACTTCTCGAGGAAGCAAAGGAAATGGGTATCGGTACCACTGTATCCTATCTGCTCCTGCGTTCACTCTCCAAGGCAAAATACAGTGAGTCTCCCTCGCCTCATTTTGGATTATGTATAGACAAGTATTGCCATTTCACCTCTCCCATACGCCGTTATCCCGACCTTGCGACCCATCGTATAATCTCAAACATTTTGGTTGGAAATATAAGCGACAGCTCTGCCTCCTATCTCTCCTCCTATGCGCAGAAGGCGGCGGCGCGTTCTACCGAAAACGAGCAGAAGGCGGTTTCTGCTGAGCGTGATATAGAGGATCTCTACAAATGCATCTATATGCAGGCATATTTAGGTGAGGAATTTGATGCGGTAATCAGCTCCGTAACCAACTTCGGTATATTCTGTGAGCTTGGCAACACCTGTGAGGGTCTGATCCCCATAACCAAGCTCGACGGCTATTATATATACAACGAGGAAACCTGTTCCCTTCGTTGCGGTGACAAGGCATACCGTCTCGGAGACAGCGTACGCGTACGCGTTGATGAGATAGACCTTATTGCCCGTAAGATAGAAATGTCCCTTGCAGGCTCAACGGGTGAAAGATATATTCCCAACCGTTCTGTCAGGATCAAAACAAGACCTCAGAGCTATAGCGGACGCCGGTCCGCAGCGAATTATCGGGCATGAACCGAGCGTAAGCCTGCTTCTTCAGTACCCGAAGTTACGAAATTTCCTATACACTTAAAAAATCCGACTGACACAGTCGGATTTTTGTTTATCTTAATTCCTTTTTAATAGGTCTCTTGAAGAGATCGTTGAGTGACGTTCTTACGTCTGCATTTTCATAGAGCACACGGTATACAACGTCGCAGATAGGCATATCAACGTCATACTTAGCACAGAGATTACGGATAGCCGCCGCGGTATAATAACCCTCTGCGAGCTTATCGTAGCCCTCGCCCTTAACGTAGAGCTCGCCAAACATACGGTTATGGCTGAACTGTGAGAACACGGTTGCCTCATAGTCACCTAAATGACAGAGACCGTAAGCGGAAAGCTCGTTACCGCCCATAGCCTTAATGAGTCTGGAAACCTCACGGGTACCTCTCGACATAAGCGCACCCTTAAGGGAAGAAAGTCCCATACCGTCAAGCATACCTGCGGCAATACCGATAACATTCTTTGCCGCCGCACCTACCTCATTACCTAAAAGGTCCTCACCGTAATAGAAACGTATAAGGTCGCTTGTAAACTCGTCAACAAGGCGTGCTTTAAGCTCGGAATCGGCAGAGTCTATTACCATACAGTTGGGAATACCGCGATAGAACTCCTGAACGTGACCGGGGCCTATCCATACCGCTACCTTACAGGGGAACTTGCTCTGCTCATTCACTACCTGGGTGAGTCTCATACCCGTTTCGATCTCTATGCCCTTCATACAGAGAATGAAGGTTCTCTCCTTCTCTGTGCCGAGAGCGTTGATCTCATCGATAAGAGAACGAAGACCCTGAGAGCCTATCGAGATAACCACACAGTCAGCCTCAATAGCTTCAGCTAAATCATAGCTGAGCGATATGGAATCGGGAATGGTTATAAGTCCGTTTGTTCTTGTGTTGGTAAACGCTATCATATCGGGGGTATCCTTAGGACCGTATATGGTTACCTCATGACCTGTTCTGTCAAGATACCATGCTATACAGCTTCCCCATCTTCCTGCACCGATTACAGTAATTTTCATGATCTACATCCTCTCATTCTTCAAAATACATTTCGTCTATATAATATTCATTGAATTTCTTGTGTCCCGAAAGCTCGACATACTCCATTCTGTTGCAGAGCTCTCTTAATCTGTCTCCGAGAGATTCGTTTACAGCCAAAGCCACGGCACCCATACCGGCACAGTTGCCTCTGTATTCCATCTCTGCCTCACATCCGTAGGGAATAAGTCCGATGCGCCGAGCTTTTGCAGCATTAATATGCGAACCAAAGCCGCCTGCTATAATAACACGTTCAATATCCCCGACATCACAACCCATCTCATGGCAGAGAGTTCTGACACCTGCGGCAATCGCTGCCTTGGCACTCTGCAGAGCACGAATGTCCTTCTGCGAGATGAATATCTTGTCGCTGAAGTAGTAGCGTTCCTCCTCAAGACGTCCTGTCTCATCCATGATTTCAAGCTCAAGGAAGGTGGCAACAGCATCTATCAATCCCGAGCCACATATACCCTCGGGCTTGGTATCCGCTATTGTAGCAAATACTACCTCTCCGTCTTCGGAATATACCGTTCTGATAGCTCCCTCGGATGCCATCATACCGCAGTCGATGTTTCCTCCCTCAAAGGCAGGACCTGCCGCTGCCGCACAGCACAGTATTCTCTCGGGAGATGCCAATACTATCTCTCCGTTGGTTCCTATATCTATGTATAGGGTCAGCTCATTAACTCTGTCTATAGAGCATGCCAACGCACCCAGCGTTATATCGCCTCCCACGTACGCCGCTACACAAGGTGCTGTATATACCTTGTCACAAAAATCAAAACTTCTCAGATCCGAAAACAAGGTAGCGGGCTTGAAGGGTAGCTTGGCAATACCGCTTGCATCCTCTCCGCAGAGAAAATGCTGCATGACCGTATTTCCGCAGACCACACAGTAATCTGCTCTTGCGCCCTTAAGCTTATCTACAGCCTCCTTCAAGGAAGCATTGATCTCGTTCTTTAATTCCTCGGCACCGCCATCCTCGGCATACACCAATCGGGATATAACGTCTGCGCCGTGAACTCTCTGGGGATTGACAAAGCTCACTCTGTCCACAATCTCCCCATCTGCTCTGCTACACTTATAAACTGCTACGGTGGTTGTTCCTATATCTACGGCAAGCACAGTACCTGCCCCGCCATCGGTCGCAATATTCTGCTCGGGGTAAAAATCAAGCTGTACCTTTGCGTCAGCCTGACAGCTTACGCTATATTCAAAGTCACCCTGCACAGTAGTCAGGCAAGCGAGTCGCCATCCCTTCTCTGCATCATCACCGAGAAGCGAGCGCTCATACTCCTGCATATCCGACAGCGAGCCTGCAAGCTGCATACGGCATTTGCCGCATTTACCCTTACCACCGCAGGGTGTATCGGGAAGCAGCTCTCCTGCCTCTGCCAACACCTCAAGAACACTCTTACCGATATCCTCTTCACGGCATTTGTAATATTTCATATTTTTCCTCATATATATGAATAGATTTCAGCATGACTCGGAGGTCAAAATGAAGCTTTCATATCTCTTTATTATACTTTTATTGTCCGTATCCCTTTTTTCATCCTGTGTTAGCGATTCAAGAAGTACCGAAGATATAATATCATCACTGTCGGAATCTGGCATATCTCTCCCTGCAGGCTTTGATTATTACAAAACCGCGCCTATTTCAAGTGAAGGGTACATTTCAGACGCAGAGCTTGGTATGCTGTATTATGACAGCCCCGAGGCTCCCCTTGAGCTTGAAGCAACGGAAGATTATCATATTCTTATATCTAAAGCACCGAAGGTTTTTGAGATACATATCTTCAAAACTATACACAGCTCGGATAATGATATGATAGAACGCATGCTTACAAGAAGATCGGATATACTTACCTCTCCTCAGATAAACCCGTCAAGCTCGCGATTCATGTGCGAGGTAGCAAAAGAAAGCGCAGTTTTCTCCAACGGTAATTTTGTATTCCTTATAGCAGGAGATGAGATATCGGATATCATAAACGCAATAGAAAAAATACTTTAAGCCTTGCTCTCACCCTCATCAAGATCAGCCTCAGCCTCGCGGGACAGCTTCTGACCCTTCTTGAAGATGATAAGCTTGCTGAATACATAATTGAGTATAGTAACTACAACACAGGCAAAGAGTTTAACGAAATATCTCTCACGAAGGTTAAATGCAAGGAACTCATTTACCGAAGAATCGGTTACTCTGGAGAGATTAATGCTTATAGACTCATCAAAGCCGAGAACATCACAGAAGAGAAGAGTTATTGCCATCTCTACACCGAGCGTAAGCAGACGGGCAGAGGTAAAGCCCACAAACTCCTTCCAAAGTATGCCGGGAACCATACTTTTACTACGGAATACGAAAAGCTTATACGCCCAGAAAGCGAAAAATATGGTAGAAACTATCCACGCGATGATAACGGCAATAGTAGCACCAAGCTTGACTGAGGGATTTCCAAGGGGGGTAAGCTCTGTCAAGAGGATGTTTACCGCCCAGTTAATACCTGTGTTGGAGAATCCGACGATCAAGTAACGTATAAATTCTTTAATTGAAGAATCCTTCTTTTTCATTATTTTAACAACTCCTTGTATTCATCATATGAACATAATAAATTGATTGCATCAAGCAATGCTGAGCTGGACAACTCCTTGGGCAAGCCAAGCTTAGTCTGAAGCTCCAATCTCTTTTCGCTTGCATTCGCACCGCCAAGAAGCCCATCCGCATACAAATGCTGCTTAGTGATACCACCTTTACTATTCTGAACGGCATTTACAGAATATGGCTCAAGAAGATTTCTGAGAAGCTCTGCATCCATACCCTCAACACCCAGAGTGCCTGCTTTAGAGGGTGTCTTTTTTCTTTTTTCCTTTCCCTCTATATCAGGAATATATACGTTTATAAGTCTGTCTGCGGGCAAAAAGGATTTAAGATGGTTTCTTATGAGCCGTCCTGCTCCGTCGCTGTCACAAAGAATTATGATCTCCGTGGTCTCGCATACCCTTCTAAGAAAGCTTTTTGTCTCCTCCGATTTAAACACCCCGAAGCCGTTGGTAGCAATAACCCTTGCATCAACTATCGAATCAAGCTTAATCTTGTCGTACTTGCCCTCTACTATTATAGGTTTATCTATCTTCAGCTTTTTAATCATAGTGAGGCCTCCGTTATAAGTCTCGCTATAACAACGTATCCGTCCGCTCCGCCCTTGATAAGAGCATCTGCCTCCGAACAAAGCTCAAGTATACGCTCAAGATCAGAGGGAGCTCTGCCTCCGAGGCTTTTTCTGTAGAGAGAGCACTGGTATTCATTCATTTTAAGAGTCTTTGCAATATCGCGGTCAAGCATACCCTTCTGTGAGAGAAGCGATATACGGTAAAGAAGCGAAAAAATTCGTATTAAGCTACCCATGGTCATACCAACATTAGCACCGCTTTTATCCTCCAATTCATATTTTGAAAGAATATAGAATGCCTTTTCGCGGTTTCTCTGCAATATTGCGTTAGAAAAATCGTATTCGCCTATCTCACGGCATCTTGAAGCCAAAAGTTCAATGTCCTCAGCACAGAGAGCCGTCTCGCCCTTGGAAAGCACATGGGCTGAGAGCTTATCTATCTCCCCTGAGAGAGCGTACATATCCGCACCGCAGGTATCTATCATAAGATAACACATCTCGGAACTACACCGCACTTTATTGTGTGCAAAATGAGCAGAAACCCATTTTGCCAATTTCTCACGGCTCTGCTTTTCAAAAATCACCGGACAAAGCACAGAAGCAAGCTCGCTGAATACCTTTGGAGGTCTGCGCAGATCAAATTTTTCAAGCTCATGGGGAGCAAGATATAGTACAAGCACAGTTTCGGGATTATCTGAAAGAAGCTCGAAAAGCTCCTTAAGCTCGGAAAGCGCCTTTTCCTTATAGCTTCCTACGTCAAGATTGTGTATCTCGACAAGTTTCGTATCTGAAAAGACAGGTAATGCAAGGATGGCATTTTCTATAACAGAATGGTCAAAGTTGTCCTCTCCCGCGTCTATGCGGATATGATTAAATGAATCTCCCACATTTTCTCCGAGTACACTTTTTCGGGCTATCTCAAGACAGCTGTGCTTAAGATATTCCTCCTCACCGAAGAAGAGATACCCGCCTCTCAATCCCTGCTTTGCCGCAGTTCTGAATTTTTGAGAATCGATTATTTCCATATTTTATATTTTTAACTCGTCTACCTTGATAGTAAAACGGTTTCTCTGCGTTTTCATCCCGTGCATCTCGATAACGTAGTCAAGCTTTAGAACTCCGCCAGTCATTGTAATACCGTTATCTATGTTACGGGTATATATACAGAAGTCAAAGGGATAGCCACCGACGTTATAGGAGCAGGGCTGTCTTTTTTCCTTATCGCTGAAAACAAGACCTGCGGAATTTTCTCCGGTTCTGACCATGTTAAGGCTGTTAGGCTCTTCCTTTGGGAAAATAAGGGTGGTCACCGTATTTTCCATTCCCATCTCGGCACATTCCTCATATTCAAGCTCAAGATTTTTACCGTTTTCACGGATAACTCCGTCTGTAGAGAACTCGATTACATCGTCATCGGCAGCCGAATAACTTCCTTTGTTGCCCATGATCTGCTCAACCGCATTGATGGCCGTAAGATCTGATATCTGCGAATGTATCTTAACTCTTATCTTTTTCTCTGTCATTTCATACCTCATTAGAGCATATATCTTCAATTTATAATAATATCATATTATTGCAATAATGTCAATCTACTCAATTTTAAACTTACTTTAACGAATTATAAACGCTTCTGCAAGCATACACGTATGTATAAATTTTACAAAGAGAAAGCTCCGAGAAACTCGGAGCTTTTTGGGTTTTTATTATCCTGTAATACCGGAACGCTCGATACCCTCAACCATATATCTCTGACAGAAGAGGTAAATGATAATAAGAGGAGTGATTATGAGCATTGCCGCAGCATTGCTTACAGCCGCTGTAAACATATTATTTGCAAGCGAAGTATCAAGTGACGGAGGCACCTTAACGATACTGGGCATAAGTGTTGTATTTACAGAGGGGAAGAATACCGTTGTATAGAAGTTATCTGTCCACTGCCATGAGAATGAGAACAGGAACACTGTAATCAACATAGGTACTGACAGGGGAAGAATAATCTTGAAGAAGGTCTTGAAGGGACCGTAACCATCGAGGTATGCGGATTCTTCAAGTTCATCGGGTACACCCTTGAAATACTGACGGAGCATGAATATGTACAGACCGTTCTTGAAGCCCAAGCCTGTCGCTGACAGGATAGCCAGAGGCAGGAAGGTGTTCGTCATGTTGACCGTAGGAATAAATTCCATGATTCGGAAGGGATTGAATATTCCGAGGAAGTCGAAGTATGTAAACTTCATAAACATAGCGAACTGAAGAGTCTTATGAGGAACGACCATTGTTAAGATAACAAATACGAAGAGAAGCTTATTACCCTTGAATTTGAACTTAGCAAAGCCGTAACCGATAAGAGCACAGACGAAGGTCTGTAAAATAGCTGCCATAAGTGAAAGCAAGGTCGTATTAAACAATGCTTCAAAATAACCGTTGTCCTTAATGATAGACTTGTATGTATCAAGGGTAGGATATCTGGGAACCAGCTTAACGGTTACGTCACCGAAGTCCTGAGCACTCATAAATGAGGACGAGATCTTGGTGAAGAAGGGCATCAGAATTACGTAAGAGATACCTAAGAGAAGCAAGAATCTTGCTATCTTCCAAATAACGGACACAACGAAGTTGGTCTGGAGGTACTTAAGCTTAAATCTCTTCCAACCGGATGTACGGTCGAATTCAACTCTGATCTTATTCTTGGTTTCCTTTTTTACCTTAGGGGCATTTTCGGAAATATTCTGTTTTACGTTATCCATTATTACCCCTCCTTAATCTCTTCTCTGATAGAAGATGAATGCTGACAGTATCGCTGCAACAAGACCTATAATTCCGAGAACGATGAGGAAGTACATCCAAGCCATCGCAGAGGAAAGCTCACGTCCGCCGCCGCTTCCCGAATATACGCCCGAAATATAGGACATAACCGGGTTGGTGGCTGAGGTCAATGCATCGATTACCGTATAGATTGCGTTAACCAAGATCATGGGGCTTACCATGGGGATGGTTATCTTCCAGAATGCTTCCCATCCGGATGCACCGTCTATACTGCAGGACTCGTAGATCGAGGGAGAGATAGACTGGAGACCGGCAAGGAATATAAGCATCTGTACGCCGGAACGGTTGATAATATCGTAAATGTTATTCATGATATTAACAACGTACTGTGTAAGCTCTGTACCGACCTTCATGGAATCGAACATCCACTGAATATCGGTCATAGAAACTACGGCATTTACCGTATCGTTACCCGAACCCATATCGATCGACTGTGAGCTGTCGGACATGTATTCGGTAAGCTTGTTGGATGAGTCGATCTCGTCGATCATACCGGTACAAAGAATAACCGGTATGAAGAAGATCGCACGGAATGCTGCACGGCCGAGCATCTTCTGATTGAGAAGAACCGCCATGAACAGCGAGAAGATTACAATTGCGGGAATATCGAAGAGAAGTGCCTTAATACCGGAGACAAGCTCTGTGGTATACTGCATATCCTCAACTACCGCATATTTGTAGTTTTCAAAGCCTACGTGCTCAACCTTGTAACCACCACCTGTCTGGGTAGTTACCTCAGCAAAGCTGAAGTTGATCGAGTCTGCAATTATAGGGAAGTAGATGATCAACAAACCTATAATGAAGGGGAGAAGGAAGAGCCAACCGCTTCTTGCCTTACGGGCATCAAGAGAAGCACGGCTTTTCTTTCTGGTTTCGGGAGCGGCCTTGGGTTTCTTGGGCGCGGGAATGTTATTTGCTTTGATTGCCTTTGTCTTACTCATTATGACCCCTCCTTACTTAATAATTTCATAGGACAGACCGCTAACAGGCTTCTCAATGCCCTCAACCTGTACAGGGAATCTGTTGTAGTTGAGAACGAAGGTTGTATCCTTCTTGCCGTCTGTATATGTTACGCGAACTACAGTACCGTCGTTAAGCACGTGCTCTGTAACTTCATTTGTGTCTTCGTCAACGCGAACTGCGTTGTCTATAAATTCATGGTTATCTATTGTGCAGAACTGAAGATCCTTAAGTACCTTGTTGAGAGCGTTATAAGTATCAATAACGTCGGACTCCCAGATTTCATATTCTACCGAATAATACTTGGACAAGGTAGGATCGTCCTTAAGCATTGCAGTCTTGTCATAGGAAAGTGTGAAGTAAGGTACTGCACCGCTTTCGATCATCTTCAATGCCTCGTAATCCATGTCACTTGCCATGTTGGTAGGTGTACCTGCATATACCTTATAGCCGTGGAGAACCATACCTACGAAGGGTACTGCTCTGGAAGCGTTGGTATGTCTGCTGGAGTCAAGGGACATATTAAGAATTACGTCTGCATACTTCCATGTGTATGCGTTACCGCCGTCAACCATCACACTGTCAAAATCCTTGTCAGCCTGCTCAAGAAGATCCTGAACAAGAAGCATTGCTTCCTGACGGTTGTAGGGGTCATCCTCGTCAAAGTCGGAGTTAAGATCTGTACCGAGAGTACTGAAGGAAATACCGCTCTTACCTATCTCGCTGAGATCCTTACTGATATTCTCATAGAATGTAAGGAATGCGGAGGGAGAGATACATACAAGACCCGTTGAAATGGTCTGCTGTAAGGTTGAGTAGTAAACTCTCTTCTGAGTATATCTGTTGTCTATAGATCTTGTTGCGTGCTCGCTGGTCTTATAACCGTCAAAGCTTTCGTCCTTAACCGCATAAGAGAGGTCAAAGTCGGGATAAACCTTGATATTATTCTTATCAGCGAACTTGATGAACTCTGTATAACCTTCATCACCGCCAACCTCATCCTGGAACTCAACCTTGGTAGGAACATTGGAGATCATACCGCCGTTAGTAAAGCCGGTGAGTCTGAAGTTGATGTTGTTTACACCGTCAGCCTTAAGCTCGTTATACATGGTCTTAAGGTTGTCAAAGGTTGTAAGAGCCTCTGTTACGGTTACGGGAATAGAAAGGAAGGTAGAGTCTGTGTCCATTGTACCGAAGGACTCAATGAACAGAGGAATATCATCCTTTGTAGGCTCAAGCTTGGTAAGAACACCCTTATCTTCAAGGTAGTCCTGGTAAGCCTTAGCCATACCTACGTAGCTCTTCTCGTACTCGTCACCGAGCATGATTATACGTAAAGAATAGCTGCCTGTATATCTGCGGTCAGAGGAAATTGTCCACTCTGTATCATCACCTACAGATACTGCATCCGCAAGATTGTAGGAGTCGGTAGGACGAAGTATGAATTCAGCGTATGCTGCGTTATACTTATGTCTGCCGCCGCCGTGGATAGTCTGGATGGTTGCGAGAGCATCGCCCTCTTCAATAATGGTAAGGAAGCCGCGGTTTGCAACCTCATCAGTTGCAACGGAATCGTCCTCCTCTTCCTCTTCTTCATCCTCAGACTTTTCGTCATCCTCTTCGGACTCCTCGCCGTCTTCGGATTCTTCGCCATCCTCGGATTCTTCGCCATCCTCGGATTCTTCACCGTCTTCGGGAAGTGCCTCGCCATCTTCGGGAAGTGCCTCGCCGTCCTCGGGAAGTGCTTCGCCGTCCTCGGGAAGTGCTTCACCGTCTTCGGGAAGTGCTTCACCGTCTTCGGGAAGTGCCTCGCCATCCTCGGGAAGTGCTTCGCCATCCTCGGGAAGCTCCTCATCATCCTCGGGAGCTTCAACTCCTGCGGAACCGTAAGGTGTATAGCGGTCTACGAGACCGAATACGGGAAGACGCATGTCCTCAAACTTGTTTGCTACTACCTCATGGTATGCAAAGTCTGTACCGTAAACAGAACCGGAAAGACCCTTTTCTGTATTTGTAGCTGCAAGCTCTGCATAGCTGAGCAATGCACCGTTACCATCGGGAACGAAAACGTAACCGTCGTTTGTACCCTCGTCTACGTTATATCTTGCTGCACCGAAGTAGGGGAGAAGCTGAATATTCGTAAGAAGGTACTTATCCTCATCAAAGCGGATACTGTTAGCGGGAAGAGATACAACTAATCCGTTCTCATCAAGAGAGTACTCGATAGCCATCTTGAAGAGAGGGGGAGCTTCTTCGGTAGCAACGAAGTTAACCAAAGCGTGGTCCTCTTCCATCTTTGCAAAGGTATAATCGGGACAGTAGGTCTCGATGTAGCCTTCGATAGTCTTATAGTCATTACGGCTGGCTTCTGTATCGAATACATAGATAGCCATCTTTTCGGTGATCGGGAACTTACTGTGCATTTCCTTAAGAGATGCCTCGGTGGTTCCTTCTGCATCGGGATTAAGCTCGGTATAGAAGGTAAGAAGCTTATTGAGCTTATAGTACTTATTCTGTGTAAGGTCGATCTGACCGGAAACCGCCATGGTCACGATATCATTATAAGTTAAGCCCATGTGCTCTTCATCGATGATACCGTTAGCAATCGCTACGTCGAAGATCGCTGTCTCAAGTCTGGACTTCTCGATTACACGGGGTACAAGATATCTTGTCTCCTCTTCACCGATAGAATATTCAACTCTGAGACCGCCCTTAATGTTCTTTGCAGTGATCTGACCGAACTTAGCAGCCCACTCAAAGCTTGTGTAGGTCTTATTCTCCTCATTGAGTGTCAGATCCTTGAAATTGATGATGATCTGAGAGAGAAGCTCATAGCTTACTGTAGAGGAGTTAGAGCCTGTAAGATTATAGGGGTTACTGAGAAGGATATCACCGGTCTTCTTGTTTCTTAAACCGATCTCACCGGAGAATCCGTCACAGTAAAGCTCAAAGTTTTCATTTTCAAGCCAAGGCTCACCCATGCTTGCGAGCTTTTCCTCGCTGTTTGAATAATTCTGGTTTATATACTGATCAGCGATACGCTCGAACACGTCGGAGGATTCTTCCTCGGGAGCAGCCTCAGCGTCAGTTGCTTCTGTGTCCTTTGTCTCCTCATCGGCAAATACCGCTGTAGAGAAGGAACCGAGAAGCATCATCACAGCAAGAAGCAGTGATAAAAACTTTTTGAAAAACTTATTATTCATTTTTATCTACCTCCTACCGTTACATTCTGTAGGACAATTCCGTTACGATACTCGAAACGAAGCCGACTATCTTCTGGATAAGTCCTGTGAACAAAAGTCCGATGAACATGATGAATGCCATACCCACGATGGTCATGATACATGTCAAGAAGTTCTTGAACAGCGAATAACCGTGAGTAACCATCATACCGCTTATTAACAAGAGCGCTACCCATATCCAACCCATGGATACAAGAAGTGTTACGATTCCGGACTCATTAAGCGAGAAGAAATGAGTGGAAATTACCGAAGGAATTACGAAGAAGGGCAAGGGAGCAAGGGAGTAACCGCATGCTATATAAATGTCCTTAAGGCTTCCTTCACCGTCCATAAGGGTTGTAAGACACCAGTTTGCCGCAACCCAAAGGAACAAGGGCATAAGAATTGATACTGCCTGAACTACTACAGAGCTTGTAAGACCTGTAGGATTAAAGAGGTATGCCTGACCTACAGCCTGATATGTAAAGGCTGCAACCGCGAGAAGTACCCAGAAGGTAGCACCGCGTACCGATCCTCGCTTCTCGTGCTTAAGATCCCAGAAGCCGTCGAAGGGATGACCGAAGAGGTGGAATGCATAGAGCACTTCCTCATGCATCTTACGCTTACCCTTCTTAAGGATACCTGCTTTATTAACTTTGTTTGCCCATCCAAAGAGCTTGGAGAGACCGAATACTACTGCAATTACTACAATGGGAATAACGATAATATACTTGGATACCCACTGCTTTCTGTATTCCTGGAATGCGTTGGAATAATTTTCGGTATCGTAAGCGTACTTGAAGTATTCCATTGCTTCCGACCACTTACCTTCACGGTAGAGACCCATACCGATACCAACGTATGCGGCATCGAAGTTACCGTTTCTCTTCAGAATTTCCTTCCAGTCCTTCTGTGCGAGATCGTAGTCTCTGTTGTTGTCGTTTCTGAGAGCGTTAATAAGGATGTTACCGTACTCGGTTCTCTCATAAACCGTAAAGGAAAGGTTTGTCTTATCAAGAATGAGAAGCTTGTCACCCTGGTAAATAAGGGATTCAGCTGCCTTGATGTTACCGAGTGCATCACCGATGTCACCGAAAACGTGGAGGAGACGTCCGTAAGAGTCGTAGGTATAAACCTTGGAACGCTTCTTATCGAGGATCGACCATGTTCCCTCATCACCGAGTGCTACGTCGATGATCTCGGAGGGACCGGTAATATCTGTCTCGTTGTTGGATGCTGTGATGATGTTAACCTCACCGCCGGGGCCGAAGAAGCCACCGCGTACCATAACGTCGTCACCGGAGGAATTAAGCTTTTTAACAGAGCTGTAATCACTGGTCTTACCCTTGATCGATTCCTGCTGCTGAGCGGAATACTGAGGGTTAGCCGAGGTTACGTATACGAAGTTTTCATCGTCGATGGTAATGTTGTTATACTCCACGGGAACGTTATTGAGCTGCTTTGCTCTCTGCTCGGGAGTCATAAAGGAACGCTTAAGAAGAGTCTTAGCATCAATGTATACCTTCTGTGCGCCGAGGAAGCCCTTGAAGCTGCCGTCGGGAGCAAGTACGATAACACCCTCTGTGGTTGTGGAGGATACTACGTACATATTGCCGGTCTTGTCAACCGCAATCGCAACAGGCATATATACTGCCTTCTTATCCATGATATCAGAGTCGGGAGCAAGGATGACACGGTCTATCTTGATGTCAGGCTTGCCTTCCTCATTTAATACACGGTTTCCGTCCTTGTCATGCTCACAGGTAAAGATAACCACGCGGGCATTCTGTGTATCCGCTACATAATAAAATGTAGCGCTGTTACCCTCTTCATCGGTCTCCTCGGTGATAAACATACCCTTAGGAGCGTTGAGGGCATCCATTACACCCTGGTCATTCTGGAAGGTCTGACCAAAGCTTGTTACAAACTTGTAGAATTTATCAAGCATATATATACAGTTGGCACTTGTGTCAACGATATATACGTTGCCGTCATCATCTACAACCATGTCAGAGGGCTCCTTGAGGGTATCGGGAAGTCCCATCGCCGCAGAATTAACAACTCTGTCGGGAGTATATGCATCGGGAGATACTACGGGAGCACCGTCGATGGAGTAAGTATATGATGTGTAGGCCTTCGCAAAGATCGGATAGCTTCCGAGAAGCATGAGAAGAGCCATCATGAGGGTAAGTACCGATAATATTTTCTTCATACTGTCCCTCCTTAGTCTTTCATACCGGATGAAGCCATCGTTTCAACGATCTGGCTCTGGTTTACAACGAATACTATGATCGGCACACTCATCATAAGCACGGAACCTGCGGTAGCCGCACCAACGTTTGCACCTGCAGCACCTGTAATCTGAGCAACCGCCGCATTAAAGGTCTTTAACTGCTCGGACCATACGTATACCGACGCACCGGCATTCCATACAGACTGGAATGTAGTAACGATAAGGGTAAGCCAAGCGGGCTTAACCAGAGGCATCGCTATCTTCCAATATATATATAATTCCTTAGCACCGTCGATACGTGCCGCTTCTATCATTTCATCCGAAATACCGTCATCGATAAAGTTCTTCATAAGGTAAAGACCGAGAGTCGATGCCCATACGGGAAGAATCGAGATCGAATATGTATTAAGCATTCCGAGATAAACGTAAATAATGAAGTTATATGTACCGGTAATGGTAGAACCGATCATCAGTGAGTAAACGATGATATTGTTCAATGCCTTATAACCGGGCATACGGATCTTAGAGAGCGCGTACGCTGTCATAGAACCGAGGATAAGAGCACCTGCTGTAGATGCTACGGAGATATATACTGTATTAAAGATATATCTCGAAATAGGAACCCATGTCTGGTTCATATTTGTGAAAAGGTCGATAAAGTTCTTGAAGGTGGGCTTCATTACATACATCTTAGGAGGTGTGATCGAAAGCTCACCGAGGGGCTTGAACGCGGTAATTACTGTATAATACATAGGAAGGAACATGAGAGCTCCGAGTATTATAAGCATTATTGTGATCGCGGTATCGCCTCCGGCAGAACGGTTAAGTACGACCCTATGTTTTCTGACACGTAATCTTTTAACTTTTTTAGCCATACTACTGTCCCACCTTTGCTAACATTTTGTTTACCAGGCGGTTCGACGTGAACATGAGGATAAACATGAACAACGCGATCGCCGAAGCATAACCGAACTCGAAACGTGTACTCATGTACTCGGTGAGGTGATGGTTAAGTGTCCATGCACAGTAGTTAACCGAGGGAGTACCGCAGAGAAGGGTTACTATTGCACCGAAGCCGAATGCGTTTGTAATAGACATAACCGCACCGAACATCAGCATTGATTTCATATTGGGAAGGGTAACGAACCATACCTCCTGCCAACGGTTTTTGATACCGTCAACGGCGCCTGCCTCGTACTGAGCGCGGTCAACACCCTGGAGACCCGCGATAAAGGACAGGAACGAGATACCCAAGCTGGTCCAAATTGAAATGAATATCATAAGAGGAACGATATAGGTCTCATTCGAGAAGAAGAGTATCGGCTCGTTGATAAGGCCGAGCTTCATAAGCCAACCGTTAGCGTAACCGTAGATATCGCCTCTGAATATAAGCAGGAATATACCGTGAGCGCCGCCCGAAATACCGGGAGCATAGAATATAAATGTAACTAACGCTCTTGCCTTGGGGGAAAGCTCGTTGATAAACCATGCGAGGATGAAGCTGAGGATAAAGGACGCAGGTCCTGTAGTCAGCGCGAAGATCATTGTGTTCTTGAATGCGGTGATGAACAGGTCATCATCAAGGAACATTCTGATAAAGTTATCGAATCCAACCCACTTGGGGAACTGGAACATATTAAAGGAAGTAAAACTGAGCAAAAGTGAAAGTATAACGGGTACAACTGTGAATACGAGGAACATGATCATGAAGGGAGCTATCATGAAATAGCCTGCCTTTGTTCTCTTCATTTCACTCTTCGTATACTGCCACTTTGTCATGTCTTTCCTTGAAACCGGCTGATTCTTTTGCTTTTTTTCCGGTTTGCTACTCTTTTTTACAGCAGTATCTTGCATGAGTAATTCTCCTTGTCAGTATTGATTTTTAGGTAAAGCTTCTTCGGTAAGAGGAGAGGTTTTCTCTCCTCTTTTTACCTTTAGGATTTCAAACCGAATTCTTCACGTTTACGTGTGATTTCTTTATTAATATATGTAACCTGTTCGAGCAATGCATCCGCAGGGTTCTGACCCTGGTTATATGCATTGAGGAATGCGAAAGATACATACTGAGTAAGAATGTAGGAGCCGGGATATTCGGGAACTGTTACAAGGTTCTGAAGAACACCCTTGATCGCTTCTTTTTCTTCAGCAGTCCACTTCTGCGCTAAAAGTGCTTCAACGTTTGCGGTGGAATACTTACTTGTAGGAAGGGAAACCGCGATAGCTTCTCTTGCCTGACGCTGCTGGGACTCGGATCCGCAATACCATTTAATGTATGTCCAGATAGCTTCCTTCTGTTCCTCGGAACGCTTCTTGTCTCTGGGCATGATCATTGCGAGTGTGTTTGCAACTGCGTTATGACTTACTGTTCCGTCAGGACGTACCGTACCGATAGCGGGTGCCATCTGCCAGAGACCTCTGAGCTCGTAGTATGTCATAAGAGTGTTATAAATGGTAATACCGTCCTCGGATACCATGATCGGTATCTCACCGGTTCTGAAACGTGTAATATCGTAAGCTACGGGACAGCTGTATTTCTGGAAGAGCTCACAAAGAGTCTTGAATGCGGAGAGGGAGGTCTTGTCGTCAAGATTACTTTCCTTACCGTCATCTCTGAAGAGGTCACCGTTCTCACCTGTCTTTTCATCCTGTGCCTGATAGATAAAGAGCTGTGCACCGGGAAGACCTGTGGAGATACCGCAGTCGAGATTACCGTTAAGAAGTGCAGGCATCGCTGCGATAAGATCTGTCCATGTTGAAGGAAGACCTACGTTTTCAAGCTCGTGGAGAACGTCTACACGGTAGAATGCCATGGGCATGATAAGAGAGGTAGGAATACCGTAGGTACGGTACTCGCCGTTACTTGTCTCATCATACATGGATACCTTCTTGTACCAGGGGTTCTCTTCAAGCGTTATATCCTTACCTTCTATAACATGCTCGTAGGAGAACTCATCCATTATGTCTTTAAAGCCGTCCATCTTATCGACAGGCTCGATAGCGGTTCGCATACCGAATGTAATGGTATTTACCGTATCAAGGAAGGAAACGTCAGGACCGATACCTGCGATGATCGCCTCCTGAAGACCCGCGGTAATAACCTTGATACGAAGGATTATGTCTGTCTTGGGTGTGAAGTAGTTATCAACAAGATATCTTGTGATAAGCATCGACTCACGGTCTGCAATAGCCCACATCTCGATCTCGGCCTTAGCCTTAACCGCATCGTCGGACGAGAAGCCGATGGTGGTATAGTCCATTGTAAAGCTTGCTACGAACGCTCTGCACTCGAACCAAATCTTCTGTGCTGTATTGGAAACATCCTGGGGAAGCTCTTCCTTGGAGTCACAAATAAGGAAATAGTCGAGCTTTACGGGCTGACCCAGAGCTGCATAGAGCCAGTCACTGAGTGCGATTATATAGTTTTTAAACGTAAGGAAATTGGGGGCGATCTCATATTCGCTCATCGCCATGAGCTTAAGTGTTTCAGCGATCGTCAGAAGGGTATTGGTCTGGTCACCCTCCGCACCTGTCAGTTCAACGATCGATTCTGCGATTTCGTGCAACTCCTGGGAAGCATCACCGATAGAAACGATACAATCGGGAACGAGCTTCTGGAAGTTGTAGTCACGGTTGGAGTCGGGGATAGGACCTGTGATCTGGATCATTTCCTGATACACGTCATTAAGCTCATCTATGATCTGCTCTATCTGATAAACGTAATTTTCCATCTCACCGAGGACGATCTCGATCTCGACAGTGTTTACACCTTTCTCAAGATAGAACATATATTTTGAATCTCCGCCGTTGTTAGCCCAAGAGGACTGGAACTCAGTGTTATACATAAATCTGAGCTCACTTGCTTCCTTAAACTGAGTCTCTCCGTTGATTTTAACTCTTCTGGAGGAGAACATACCGATAAGGCTGTTCTGACGGAAACGGAATGCGAGATTGTAAAGACCGGTTTCGGGTACCTCTACCTCGTATTTCATCCAGTTGTTGTTGCTGCCGTTATCAAGGATGTTGTACTTGATAACCGCAGGGTCCTGAGGCTCTGTAATGGAGGAGGTTCTGTCATTACCGGGAATTACGTTCTGTACCGAAATGTACTTGGGGTTCTCTGCCTGAACCTTGATAGGCTCGCAGTCATCAACCACATTGTACTTGCCCTCTTCCTTGAGCTCGGCGATCCATTCCTTGTAGGTGGGTTCTTCCTCATAGCCGTAGAACTCAAGCTGCTTGATGATCATTTCCTCACGGCTGGATCCGAGGGTGATTGTATGCCAGCCTTCATCGAGATAGAACTGGAAGGGGTCCTTATCGTAGCCGAGCCAGTCACGTACGTAGTACTCCTGCCACATGGGAACCTCCCAACGTCTCGGTCTGGTATCGTTACCGTTCTTGTCCATGGGGAATGTATAAGCATCATATTCGGTATCGATTATGTAGCCATCGTCGTTAACTACGAATCTTCCGTCATCACCGTATACCTCTTCAAGTGTCTTACCGTCAAGAGCATCCTCTGTCATATACTCGTATGACCAGCAACGGGGGAAGTAGAGATATCTTGCTTCCGAGAAGGGAAGCTTGCCGTCGATGTAGAGAATACGCTCGATGGTTGTGGAAATCTCTGCGTCGGCAAGACTTTCGTCATCCGACTCCTGAGGATTAGTGGAATATGTAAGCTTGAGACAGTACATACCACCCTTTTCAACGTAGAATCTGAAAACGGTCTCGTCATCGCCGCCTGTGGCTACAACGATGTCATCAGCCTCAACTCTGTCCTCCTCGGAAACGAAATCAAAGTTCGTATCGCCTGCCTTTGTATCGCCTGCGACCATGATCTTGGTTCCGGGTGCTGTTGTGGTAATAACCTCTCGAATCTCTTCTTCCTCAGCTTCGGACTCGGCTGTCTCATCAGCAGGCTCTTGCTCCTCTTCGTCAAGGGGCTCGGCCTTGTCTGCGAGATAAGCCTCTATCTCGGCTTCGGTAGGCTCGGAGCCGTCTGCACAGATGTAGCCGTACTCGGGTGTGTATACCCATGTTCCGTCCTCATCCATTGTTGCTGAATCGGCAACGAGGTTTGTATAGTCGACGATAATGCTGGTATCGGGTGATACAGCCTTTACACCGTCTGCTTCAAGGTCTTTGATGTAGTTCATATAGGAATCTACACCGATAAGCTTTTCCAGCTGAGCTTTATCGTACTTGTAAATGCCGCTCAGCGGATCAACGACCTTGGTGTCATCCTTGGCAGCAAGTATCATCGACGCTGACAGGACGCCGGTGAACATAATAGTTGCCATAAGGAATGACAGGATTCTTTTGATCCTTACGTTCATCTTAAATTCCTCCTTAAGGGTTTTTGAACATTTGAAATTCTCAAAAAAGGGCAACAATAACCCAACAAGCATAACTCACCCAAAGTAAGATGCCCGTCGGTTCTGCCTTACAATCCGCACACTGTCAAGTGCACAGCCGATGAAAACGACCCGCAGTAAATACTCCTCAACGGAATATCAAGGCACCGTTCCCGGTGCCTCCCATGCGGCTTTTTTCAAAGGTCCGTACCCCCGAAAACAGCTCGGGATTGCCCTTTATTTTCATGTTTATTATAATACCACAGCCGCCGATAAATGTCAAGTGCGGACTTTAATTGTCGCCTTATGTCATAAGGCTTCGAGACGGATTTTATTAAGTATTTTTAAATTTTGAATTTTATGTTTTTTCCCGCCTTTTTTCCAATTCTTGTCCTTTAAAATTTTTTACCGTGAAAATTTTGTTACGAATTGAAAAATTTTCTCAAAAATTTTGTGCAAAATTACGTTTTTTAAGTGAAATTTCAGGCTTTTTTTACCTCGGACAACGTATTATCAGAGGTCAAGGCTTTTTTTAAAATTTAAAAATTTTTGTGCATAATACATAAAATTTTGCTTGTTTTTTCTACATATGTACATAATGAACAAATTTCGAAAAATCAGCCTTTTTGTGTGAATTTCAGGTCAATTTCACACAAATCACAAAAATTTGACAGTTCGGCAGTTTGTTGGTATAATAAACTGTAACAAAAACAGAAAACAGGAGCCATTATGAAAAATTCCTTTTTCCCCATGATTTTCAGACAGAAATATATCCGCAGATGGGGACTTATGAGAAATACGAACGAAGAGACACTGACCGAGCACTCCTACGAGGTGGCCGTGCTGACCCATGCCCTCTGCAGTATAGGAAACGCATATTTCGGCAAAAGCTACAATACCGACAAGGCTGTAAGCTATGCCCTCTTCCACGATGCTCAGGAGGTCTATACGGGAGATATGCCTACCCCTGCAAAATATTATAATGAGATCATACGCCTCAATTATGCCGAAATCGAAGAAAACGCTACAAAAAAGTTACTTTCGATGCTTCCCGACGAGCTTAAAGAGGGTTATGCGGAGCTTCTTTACCAGAATGACCCCGAGCTTCACCGTATAGTAAAGGCGGCAGATAAGCTTTCTGCATATATCAAGTGTATCGAGGAGCTCAAATGTAACAATAATGAGTTCAAGAGTGCCGCGGAATCCACCTTAAAGGCATTGAAAAGCTATGAGATGCCGGAGCTGGAATATTTTATAGAGAAATTTCTTCCCGCCTTCGAAAACGACCTTGATGAATTACAGCTATAATGAGATTAGACAAGTTTTTATCCGAAACAAAGACTCTCACCCGAACAGAGGCATCAAAGGCGGTAAAGCAAGGCAGGATAACCGTGAACGGCACAGTAGCCTCCAAACCCAACCTATCGGTCGACCCTGAAAAGGATGAGATTGCAGTATCGGGAAGAGTAATAGAATATAATAAGTATCGGTATATAATGCTCAACAAGCCCGAGGGCTACGTTTCGGCAACCGATGACAAAAGCGCACCCTTCGTAACCCAGCTTCTCAGCGAGGAGCTGCAAAAATTTGAGCTTTTTCCCGTTGGAAGGCTGGATAAGTACACCGTCGGACTGATGATACTGACCGATGACGGTCAGCTTGCACACCGTGTGCTTTCTCCGAAACATCATGCAGAAAAGGTGTATTATTTCAGGTGCGAAAAGCCCCTTGAGAGAATCGACGAATTAGAGGCGGGAGTCCATATAGAAGGCGGCTATCTTACCAAGCCCTGCAAGGTAAAAAAGCTCTCCGAAAATGAGGCAGAGATCACTCTTACCGAAGGCAAATATCATCAGATAAAGCAGATGCTGTATGCCGTTGGTAATAAGATTACTTATCTTGAACGAATAAGCTTTGCCGATATCCCCCTCGACCCGACGCTTGAACGCGGCGAGTGGAGATTTTTGACCGAAAATGAAATAGAAAAATTACGCAGAATATAGAGAGGAACCAAATGGATATTTTACAGACACTTTCAGAAGAATTTTCAATACCGATGAAGAGACTGGAGGACACCGTTGCACTTATTGACGAGGGCAACACCATTCCCTTCATAGCAAGATACCGTAAGGAGGTAACGGGAAGCCTTGACGATACCGTACTGCGCGGACTTTTTGACCGCCTTACCTACCTTCGTTCCCTTGAGGAAAGAAGAGAGAAGGTTCGTGAGACTATCGCCGAACAGGGTAAGCTCACCGACGAGATAAGCGAAGCCCTTGACAATGCAGTAACCCTTACCGAAATAGAGGACATCTACCGTCCCTTCAAGCAGAAGCGTAAAACAAGAGCAAGCGTTGCCCGTGAAAAGGGGCTTGCTCCTTTGGCAGAGCTTATCGCAGAACAAAGAGAAAGCTACGAGCCCTCGTTACTTGAATCTGCAGAGGCTTTCATTGATGAGGAAAAGGGCGTTGTAACAGTCGAAGAAGCTCTTGCGGGAGCTATGGATATTATCGCAGAGGATATCTCGGACAATGCGGAATACCGAAAGGAAATAAGAGCGATCACCTTTAATTTCGGATTTATCTCTTCCTCTGCATCCACCGAGGAAAGCACGGTTTACGATATGTACTACGACTACCGTGAGCCTATCCGTAAAACTCCCTCCCACCGTATTCTTGCCATGAACCGCGGTGAAAAGGAGGATATCTTAAAGGTTAAGATAGAGATTGCCAAGGATGCTGTTCTCAACTATCTGTTCAAGGCGGCAGACATCAATATGTTCACCGAAGCCACCACCTATATGGCAAAGGCGGCTATAGACAGCTACGAAAGACTTATCGCTCCTTCTATCGAGCGTGAAATACGTTCAGATCTCTTTGACGAAGCCTCCGAGGGTGCTATAAAGCTCTTCTCGGAGAACCTCAAAAACCTTCTTATGCAGCCTCCCGTTAAGGGCAAGACTGCTCTTGGCTTTGACCCCGGTTACCGTACAGGCTGTAAGCTTGCGGTAGTTGACAAGACAGGTAAGGTGCTGGATACTGCAGTTATTTATCCCACCAAGCCTCAGGAAAGGATTGAGGAATCAAAGAGAGTTGTTAAGCGCCTTGTAGAAAAGCACGGAGTTGAGATAATAGCTATAGGTAACGGTACCGCTTCAAAGGAAAGCGAGATATTCATCGCAGGACTTTTACGCGAGCTTCCCGGCAAGGTTCAGTACGCTATGGTAAGCGAAGCGGGAGCTTCGGTTTACTCCGCCTCCGAGGCAGGTGCCGAGGAATTCCCCGATTTCGACGTAACAGAGCGTTCTGCGGTTTCTATTGCAAGAAGACTTCAGAACCCCTTGGCAGAGCTTGTTAAGATCGACCCCAAGGCTATCGGTGTAGGTCAGTATCAGCACGATATGAAGCCTGCCCGTCTTGATGCCGCTTTGGGCGGTGTTGTCGAGGACTGTGTAAACAGTGTAGGTGTTGATATCAATACCGCATCCTACTCACTCCTCTCCTATATCGCAGGCATCAATATGACCACCGCAAAAAATATCGTAAAATACCGCGAGGAAAACGGCGAATTTACAAAGCGTTCCCAGATTTTAAAGGTTCCCAAGATAGGCGCAAAGGCTTATCAGCAGTGTGCGGGATTTTTGAGAGTCGCTTCCTCCTCCGAAATACTTGACAACACAGGTGTTCACCCCGAATCCTATGAAATCGCAAAGAAGCTTATCGCAAGATACAACTATACCTCCGATGACGTAAAGCAGAGCCGTCTCTCAGAGCTTGGCAACAAGGTTCGCGGTGAGGGTATCGCCAAGGTGGCAGGTGAGCTTGAATGCGGTGAGCCCACCCTTCTCGATATCGTTGGCGAACTTGAAAAGCCCGGACGCGATGTTCGTGATTCCCTTCCCCAGCCCATACTCCGTGAGGACGTTATGGGTCTTGAGGATCTTACTCCCGGTATGCTTATGACGGGTACGGTAAGAAATGTTATAGATTTCGGTGCATTCGTGGATATCGGAGTTCACCAGGACGGTCTGGTACACATTTCCGAAATTTCAAACAAATTTATAAAGCATCCCTCTCAGGTACTCTCGGTTGGTGACAACGTTCAGGTAAAGGTCCTCTCCGTCGATACCAAAAAGGGCAGGATCTCTCTCACCATGAAAATATAATTAAATATTCATTATTTATGAAATAATATTCGGAGAATTTTGTTATGAATACCGAAAAAACTCAGTGTGTATGGGCTGATTGGAAACTGACCGAGCTTCTCAGCGAGACCTCGACCACAAGGGTCTATAAGGCTCTGAAAACAGAATACGGAGTTACATCAGAATCCGCAATCATGATAATATCGGTGTCTCTGTCAGAGCTTGATCTCTCCCCGAATATGTCGGACGAGGAAAGGCTGCTTGAAGCCTCAAACGATTTTGCAAAGGAGCTTGTCCTCACAAAAAAGCTCAACGGTGCAACCAACATCGTCGCCATAGAGGATCATAAAATTGTCAACCGTACCGACGGCTTCGATGTGTATATCCGAATGGAGCTTCTTGTTCCGTTGACACAAAAGCTCACCGCTCTGACACGGGAGGATATAATCAAGATAGGCATTGATATCTGTACCGCCCTTGAGTTATGCTCCAAATATAATATTATCCACGGCGATATCAAGCCCGAAAATATATTTATTTCTCCCTTCGGAGATTATAAGCTGGGAGGTCTCGGCAGGACAAGCGGAATATCGGGCGGTACAGCCGCCAAGGACAGCTCCTTTGCCGCACCCGAGGTGATAAAGGGCATCGGACATGATGCTACGGCAGATATCTATTCCCTTGGCATGGTTCTGTACACACTTTTAAACAACAACCTCCGCCCCTTCGTTTCTCCCGAATTTGCCTATGACTATGCAGAGACAGCCGCAGCCAACGAAAGAAGATTAAGAGGAGAGGATCTCCCTCCTCCCTGCAACGCAGATACAGACCTTGCACAGGTGATTTTGACCGCCTGCAGCTTCGATTCAAAAAGGCGTTTTAAAAATCCTGCCGCCTTCAAGCGTGCATTAATGAGCTGTAAGAGAGGTACCGTTACCGTCATACCTCAAAAGGAGCTTGACATGACGGTGAAGGTAAGTGCTGCACCGAAAGCCGTAAAAGAGGCTGCGCCAAAAAAGAAAAAGGGTGTAAAGGCTCTTATAATAATACTTATAATTCTTATCTTGCTTGCCGGTGCCGCTCTTTCATTTCTTATAATAAGCTCCCGAAGCAGAGATGAAAGCGAGACCCCGGACAAGGAGAAGCAACGGACCGAGAAGGCTCATGACAAGGAGTCCGAGAGAGAGATCACGTCTGAAACCACAGTCGACATCACCGAAACCACAGCCGAGCCGATAACGGAGACCGAAGCTGCAGAAACCACCGCACCCATACCGGAAACAGAACCGGAGACTACAGCCGAGCCCGAACCCGAAAAAGAGGTTTTCGTTGCCGAAAAGACGGGTTCTGTCGGCAGTATCACCTGGGAATACGGCGACGGAGCTCTCATATTCGGCGGAAGCGGAGCTATCCCCGATTATACCCTTTCAAGCTATGCTCCCTGGACGGGAGAATGTGAGATAATAACCAAGGTGATCATAGGCGACGGTATAACAAAAATAGGTAACTGCGCCTTTGCATGGTGCGATACTCTGGTCAGCGTAACGATTCCCGAAACGGTTACGGAAATAGGTACATCTGCATTCTATAAATGCGCTTTCATGAAGAATATCACCATACCCTCAAGCGTTACAAAGATCGGCAACAGTGCATTTACAGCCTGCTACGATCTTAAAAACATCTATTGCAGCGGCAATTCCTGTTTCACAGACCGTGACGGTGTGCTCTTCACCGCAGATATGAAAAAGCTCGTCAGCTATCCCGCAGGCAGATACGATAAGGAATATTCCATCCCCGACGGAGTGGAGACCTTAGGCTACGAATCCTTCTGCTGGGTGGACAGACTGGAAACGATAAATATACCCTCAAGCGTTACCGCAATTGAGGATTACGTTTTCTTCGGATGCCTGAGCCTTGACGACGTTTATATTCCCTCCTCGGTCATCCTTATAAAGGAAGGCTCCTTCTGTGATTGTGCAGCCCTGACCAATATCGAGATGTATGATAACGGCTACTATATGAGTGAGGACGGTGTACTCTTCAATTCGGGAATGAGCAGACTTATCGCCTACCCTGCAGGAAAGGAAGACAGCTATTATACCCTCCCCGCATCGGTCTATTCGATAGGCTGCTCAGCCTTCAGCGGATGTGAAAATCTGTATTATCTCGATGCCGATTATGCAGACGTTACAAGCATCGGAACAAACGCATTCTATGAAATGAATCATCTGACCATATACTGCGAAGAGGGTTCGCTGCTTGAAAAATATTCAAAATAAGTTCCTAAATATCAATAAGCATTGACCAAAAAAGTCAATGCTTATTTTTGTATAAATATTCATTTTTATACAGCATTGATTTTTTTAGAAAAATATGTTAAAATATTAGATAGACTAACAATCAAGGAGAATATTATGAGAAAAAATATAGGAGCAAGAGCGATGCTCTATCCCATGCC